>JBCCBY010000006.1:0-24807 GCA_039033795.1 Pseudomonadota bacterium
CCCAGCCTCATTCTCGAAGCGCTCGGCCAACGGTAGTCAGTTTAGATGGGCAACTCGTCCCGGCGGGGCATGCCGTTCACCATATCGCTGCGAACATCAAAACGTGACGAACGCATGGTGGAGACGAAACCTTCTTGGACGAGTTTGACGTCAACCTCGTAGCCCTGCTTTTTCCAATATTCCCGGATAAGCGATTGTAGCCGCGAAGCGCCTTCGTTGGTGCAGTAGTCGGACATGGCTCAAGCCTCCTCATCAGACAATGAGGGTCATATCCGCTCAAAAGTAAGGTTGTCTACATAAAGATGAAAAAACTGTTGCGGAATTCGCGCGTTAATAACCATTATTTTCTTTGTGCACCGCAGTATAAACTCGAATGGGATAACATAACACCCTGTTTGCTGGTGTATACTCTAAACTTCATTAGGTCGGGCTCTTTATCCTTGACAAAGCGCTCCATTGCTTGGCCATCAAGACTTGACGGCTGATCGCATTGGTGGCCACGCGGTGACCATGAGTGAAACGCCTGCCTCCTCCGCTCAAAGCGAGCTTTTCCGATTTGGGCGCGCCTTGCTTGATGGCGGCGTCGCCCGCTTCACCTTTCATTGCGATCGCTATGGCCATTTCGAGGAGACCGTTGACTTTGAGACCGATGGCGCGGTTCCGTCTGGGCTGTTGTCGCTTTTGCATGTCGCTTTAGGTGTCAGCACGTATAAGGCTGCTGCGGCAAAAGAGATTGTGCTGCCGCCTCTGACACCAGCGGGTCGTGCGTTGGCGGAGGCGCTTTACACCCATGGATTGGCAGAGTTTTTCGTGCGTTGCGGATTGCCTTATCCAGCTGGAACGCTGTTTCATGGCGAGGTGGTCCCGGGCAGCCCAGACGAGCTTTCATGGAACGGCTCGCCGCTTATCGCTTTCGGCGGCGGCAAGGACAGTTATGTGGCAGGCCAGATTGTTGAACGGGCACTCGGCCAGCCGCCACAATTCTCCTCCGTTGTCCTCTCCGACGCCGTCGCCAGCACTCTTTCGGCCACCGCGCCGTCGGATCTTCTTTTTATTAGACGGTCGCTCGATCCAAAACTCCTCACACGTCAAGGTGCGTTTTCCGGCCACGTCCCCATCACCGCGATCAATATTTTGGTCATGACAATCGCGAGCCACCTGAGGAGCCTCGGCCCCGTCATCTTTGCCAATGAGCGGTCCGCCGACGAACCGACAATGATGGTGGACGGAACACCCGCCAATCATCAATACTCAAAGTCTTCTGAATTCGAAAAGCTTTTAAGAGCAGCTGTCGCAGAAGCCGCCCCGGGGGCACCGGCGAGTTTTTCGATCCTACGCCCGTATTCAGAGCTTTGGATAGGCCGTGGGTTTTCTTCAATCAACCAAGCGTTTCCAAAGTTTACCAGCTGTAACAAAAACTTCCGACTGGCTGGCGATGCTGATCAAAGGTGGTGCGGAAACTGCGCAAAATGCGCTTTCACCTCGTTGATCCTTGCCCCCTACATCACAAAAACCCAAGGCAAAGAGATCTTTGGACGGAGCATGCTGGATCTCGATACCCTTCAACCCTATTACCGCGAGCTTGTGGGCCTTTCTGATCACAAACCCTGGGACTGCGTCGGCACCATCGCAGAATGCCAAGCCGCGCTTTATCTCGCGTCGCGATCAGACGCATGGGGCGACACAAAGGCAACCAACACGCTGATGCCGCAGCTTCTTCTTCAACGCACGGAAGAAGAGCTCAAGGATCAAGTGGAGGCGGCCCTGACACCCGACATCCGGGGTGCTGTCCCTCATCAATTCTACGAAGCCGCGAGGTCGTTGGCATGAGCACGATCCTTCTGCACGGCGCAGGAAAGGAAGCCGCCGCCGCTGCGTCCCATTTCGTGGGGCAAGGTCTCACGCCGCTGCTTTATGTCGATGGCGAAGGCTCGATCGCTGGAACAAAAAGCGTCGCCTATGATGAAGCCAGACGTGCTCTTTCTGGCGCGATCTATCTTCGCTCGCCCGGTGTTCAGCCCAACAATCCCCTCGCGGCGGAGGCCGCACGCGTGGCAAAGCTGGCCACGACCCCCACAGGATACTGGCTTGTCAACCATGCACCCAAGGGAGCCATCACCGTGACAGGCACGAAAGGCAAAAGCACGACCACGGCATTGCTGTCCTCGGTCCTACGAGCGGCCGGACTGAAAAGCGCCGTTTACGGAAATATTGGATCGCCTCCGCTCACCGCCTCAGCCGTCACCGAGACCCACCCCGTGATCGAAGTCTCGTCCTACATGATGCACGATTTACCGAAGACTGATCACCTGCATTTGGTCACATCGCTGTTTAAGGAGCACACCGATTGGCACGGTAGCGAAGCATCCTACCGTGCAGCAAAGCTGCGACCTTTCCGGCACAAGCTGCCAGCTCGCGGTGTGGCGCCACGGTCCGTCATCGAGGAGGAACAACTCCCCCCCTCGGTGATCGCAGCGGATGAACGGGTGCGAGACGACGGCCACTCTTTTGTGGTCGAGGGGGTCAACATCGATCCTGGACCGCGCTCCCTTGGATTTCATGATGGACCGCTGCGCGCTGCGCTCCGAATAAGCCTTGCTGCCGCCGTGGACATGGTGCCCGTATCGATCTTGAAAGATGCCGCCGAACAGGCGGCCCGCGCTTGGCGCGGTTTGCCGTCACGCCAGTATAGTCTTCCGACCACGGATGGGCGGTTGTGGGTTGACGATGCCCTAGCAACCATCCCCGAAGCCACCATCACAGCACTCGATCGCTTTTCGCACCGTGCCGTCCGTCTCATTCTCGGCGGCGCCGATCGAGGCCAAAACTTTGAAAGACTGGTCAAAAAGCTTGAGGCTCGCAGCCAACACCGCGCCTTTGCCTTTGGTCCGACATCAGAAAAATTTCAGTCGCCCCAGATTGAGCATGTGCCTGATTTTGAAACGGCCATCAAAAAAAGTGCCGACACGTGTCCCGTTGATGGCGTGATTCTTTTTTCACCTGCGGCACCGTCATCCGCGCCGTTCCAAACATATCAAGAACGCTCCGCCGCGTTCGCCGCTTTTTCGCGGTCGGTCAAAAACCCGTTAGCGTGATCAATTGAACGCAAACGCGGCCGGCGCTGGAAAATATCCAAAGGTGACCATGCCATCCATTTCATCAGTGAGAGGGCAGAAACCTTGCGCGCCTTTTCAATTGCACGGCGATCCTCTGTGAACCGCGAAAGACTTCCATAACCGTCGATCATCGCCCGGCAATAAGCACCGCCCGTTCCATTGAGCATTGCACGGACGAGCATCATGACATTAAACACGATATGGAGGGGAAGAGACGCCCAGTACATCGCCCCCGGAAAATTTTTGTAGGTCATCCAAATGCGGTTCCTGTGTCCGTGATAGACGGTAAAATCACTGCGGCGACCGGTGACACCAGAACCCTCATGCAGCACCACTGCGTCGTGCAGCTGAATCGATCGTCCGCCAACTGAGCGTAGCCGAAACCCAAGATCAACATCCTCGCCATAACAAAAGAACCGAACGTCAAACCCTCCAAGATCTTGAAAAACTGACTTTTTATACAGTGCTGCCGCCGCGCAGGGCGCAAAGCACTCACCGGTCGGAAGCGCCTTCTCGACTGCCCATCCAAAACCGCCTCGATAAGCAATCCCGGCGACATGCATCACATCACCCATCCCATCGAGGCGCGATTCGTCAATCGCATCGATCTGCATTGAGCCAAAGGCATCCGCCTGCGGATGGCTCTCTGCTGCGGCCATCAAAGACGCTAACCAATCGGGCTGCGCATAGGCGTCAGGGTTCAAGAACGCGAGCCAGGGGCTTTGCGTTCGGGATGCAGCGAGGTTGTTGGCCGCGGCGAACCCGGAATTGCCGCCTGCATCAATATGCTCGATGTCGAGCGCAAGGTGATCGCAGGACGCCAGCGCATCGTTCACAGAGCAGTCAACTGATCCATTATCGACAAGCAGCACATGGAAGTCTTTGTACGTCTGTTTACTCAAAGCTTGCAGGCACCGCGCCAACCGAGCCCCTGCGTTATAGTTGACGATGACAACGCAAACATTCGGCATAATGCTTTTTGGCTCTCGCTGATGCAGTTTGATAAGAGGATCAACGACTAACGCGAATCCCAGACCTTAGGGAAGGCGGTCGCGAAGAGAATAATACGCCATCCCAAGGGCAAGGAGTGGCAGCCGAAGCGCCGCACCGCCTGGAAACGCCGGTGTCGGGACCCGTTCCATCAGCGAGAACCGCTCTGCGCTGCCGGCAATCGCCTCAGCGCCAAGAGAGCCCGCCAGGGTCGCCAGAGCAACACCATGACCCGAATAGCCGCCCATGGTCAGGACCCGTTCCGACAGCCATTCAAAATGAGGCATGCGGTTCATCGTCACCCCAACAACGCCCCCCCATCCATAATCGATCCGCACCTTTTCCAACTGCGGATAAATCCGGGTCATGGCAGCGCGGACATAGGACTTCACATCATTGGGAAATTTGTACCGGTAGCTCTCTCGTCCGCCCCAAAGCATCCGGTTATCAGATGACAGACGATAGTAATTGATGACAAAGTTTGAGTCGCCAATTGCGGCGTTGTTGGCGATCAGTGATGTGGCAAGATCGTCATCGAGGGGTTCTGTGGCGATCACAAAATTATTGATAGGCATCACGCGGTCTGCGGTGTGCTTGTTCAGTGCACCAAGATACCCATTGGCCGCGAGGACAACATGCTCAGCCGTTACTTGGCCGCCTTGGGTCTTGACAATCGCCTTGTGGGACTCATCGATATCGAGCGCTTGGGTCTTCTCAAAAAACCTCACCCCATTGTTGCGACACGCCTGCGCGAGTCCAAAGGCATAGCGCAGAGGGTGCAGATGCCCCGCTCCTTTATCGAGCGTTCCATTGAAATAAGCGTCGGTGGCCAATAGGCATCGAAGCTCCTCCTCTGGTACGAATGAAATCAGTTCGTACCCGTATTCGGAACGAAGAAAGCCAACATAGTCCTCAGTCTCTGGACCAAATCGCCGGCGATGATTAACCTCCATAACACCTGGGCGATAGTCACACGCTATTGCGTGCTGATCGATAAGTGTCGCGACCATCTCTTTCGCCTCTTGGCCTAAAGACCAGAGCTTCCTGGCATCCTCGGCACCCACCATATTGACAAGTGTTTGCTGATCGACTCGCTGACCGGAACCAACCTGGCCGCCATTTCTTCCTGATGCCCCCCATCCAATCCGATGGGCATCGAGGACAACAACATCATACCCGCGCCTGGAGAGATGCAAAGCCGTCGAGAGACCCGAAAACCCCGCGCCAATGACACAAACATCGGCCTTTTGATCCCCCTCAAGCGACGGGTACAGGGGTAGAGGGTCAGCGCTGGCTAGGTAATAGGAGTTTGGATATTCACCCTTTTTTTCATTTGCATAAAGAACATTAATCATCGGCGCTCTCTCCGAATCAGTCGCTGATGAACTCGAAAATCATGTCCTGGATCACGTCCGCATTGATCCGTTGCTCTAAAGAAGCGAGTGCTTTGTCTGCTTGTTCATCGGTCAAGACAACACCTCGCCGAGCCTCCGCCAATTCTTCCGTATAAGCCTTGGTAAACTCTGGATGAGCCTGGAACGTGAGCACACGATCATCGTATCTTAAACCGGCAATCGGACAAAATTCTGATGAAGCAATGGTTTGTGCTTGCTCTGGTGCCTTCACCACTTGATCTTGGTGCCACGCATAAAGCGATATGTCTTGCGCTTGGCCGCCCGGCAATTGCAACGTGTAGCTCATCGCGCCAGCACCAAAACCTTTGTCGCTCTTTTCAACCTGACCGCCGAGTGCCTGAGCGATGATCTGATGGCCGAAACACACACCGATCATTTTTTTTCCGCTCTCATAGATTTGGCGGATCAGATCCTCGAGCGGAGCAATCCAATCGTGATCCTCATAAACGCCAAACTTCGACCCTGTGACCACGAAAACGTCGTAATCGTCGAGGGTTTTGGGAAAATCGCCGTCCAGAATGGCAAATGTTTCAGCCTCGCTAGGCGCACGACCCATAAGCGCCTTACACATATCATCATAATCGCCATGGCGCTTTTCCGAACCGGGAACAGAGCGCCCCGTTTGCAACACCGCCATTCGCTGCGCATGCTTGCTCTTCATCGTCACAAACCCCATCAGACCGTCCCCAGATAGGCTTCATATTCAGTGATCGGAATCATGTCGGCAAACCTATCCAACTCCTGACGCTTACAGGCAGCGTACACATTTTTAAGCAAGGGGTCGAAAATCTCACCCATCGTGCCCGAAGCCTCAAAGGCCTCGATCGCACCTTGCCATGTGGTGGGAAGTGCATGATGCCCGCTTGCATAAGCATTTCCCTGAAGGGGCGCCTGCGGTTCGATCTTTTGCTCGACGCCAGCAATAAGTGCACCCATGATCGCGGCAAGGACAAGGTAGGGATTGGCATCCGCACCAGCAACTCGGTGTTCGATGCGGCGAGCCTTGTGACTGCTGCTCGGTATACGAATGGACGCTGTCCTGTTGTCATACCCCCAGGAGACCGTGGTCGGCGCATGCGTGCCTTCTCGCAACCGGCGATAAGAGTTGGCATGGGGTGCAAAGAGCAACATGGACGATGGAAGTGCACTGAGCAAACCACCAACAGCGTGACGCAGCACGTCTGTCCCCTCAGCCGCACCATTATCAAAGATATTGGCACCGGTTTCATCGAGGACGCTGATATGGGTGTGTAATCCGTTTCCAGACTGATCACCAAAAGGCTTGGCCATAAATGTTGCGCCAAGACCATGCTCTCGCGCCACGTCTTTGACGATATATTTGAGACGCTGGGCATCATCAGCGGCGCGCAACGCGTCGGGCCGGTGGTCGAGGTTGATCTCAAACTGTCCGCACCCACCCTCAGAAACAATCGCTCCGACTGGAATATCGGCCTTTTCACAGATCGCGTATATATCGTCGAGGATATGGTCGATGTCTTTCAACTCATCGATCGAATACATCGCATTAAGCGATGTTGCCCGGAAAAGACCCGGTATCGTTGTATGTTCTTCTCTGGGCGGATGATAAAAGCAGAACTCCATCTCCATGGCGCAGACAGGAGTCCAACCACGATCGTGGTATCGTCGACAAACCGAAGCGAGCGCATGTCGCGGATCTGCACCATAGGGCGAGCCATCGGACTGATGCATCCATAGGGGCATGAGGTCAGACCCCGCCCGCTCATGCCGCAAAACGGGTGCCTCTTCCGAGATGGGCACGAGCACGCCGTCGATATCTCCGGTTTCTAGAATTTGGCCACTTCCAATGACATCCCGCCCCCAAATGTCGAGAAAGAGGGTCGCCAGCGGCAGTTTCATTTTGCCAAGCTTGAGCGCCTCTAATTCCTCCGGAGGCACTCTTTTTCCGCGATAAACGCCGTTGAGGTCGCAAACAACAGCATAGAGACTAGGGCGACGCACTCGACCCAAAGACTGGTGTGAACCTGACTTATCAGCTAGCGGATCTTGCATAACGCCCTGTCATTGACCACGCGGCAGCAGCTTATGACAGTTGCAACCAAATCGTTTTAAGCTCTGTATACTTATCGAGTGCATGAAGCGATCGGTCACGACCGAAACCGGATTGTTTGAAACCACCGAACGGCGTGGTGATATCACTTCCGTCCCAGCAGTTTATCCATACATTCCCTGCACGAAGCTTACGCCCAGCATAATGGGCGGTGTTGATATCCCGCGTCCAAATGCCTGCTGCCAAGCCATAAATTGAATCGTTGGCAACCTTGATGGCTTCGTCAAAATCATCAAAAGCGATCGCAGAGATAACCGGTCCAAAGATCTCTTCCTGTGCGATGGTCATATCGTTGGTCACACCATCAAACAGTGTGGGCGCCACGTAAAAACCGCCGGAATTGGACAAGGCTTGCTCTCCGCCGCTTAACAGCTCAGCGCCTTCAGACTTGCCCTTTTCGATATAGCCGAGGACGCGGTCCATTTGTGATGCATCGACAAGAGATCCGAACTCCGTCTCAGGATCAAGTGGATCGCCCGGCTCGAGTGTTTGCGCGATCGTCGAGACCTTGGCCAAAAACGCATCCTTGATCTCACGCTGAACGAGAAGTCGGGAACTGGCGGTGCACACCTGGCCTTGGTCGTAGAAAACACCCCAGGCTGCTGCCTCAGCCGCAGCATCAAGGTCAGGGCAATCGGCCATAACGATTTGTGGGCTTTTTCCGCCACACTCCAAGCCGACGCGCTTCATGTTCGATTGAGCAGCATACTCCATAATGAGCTTACCAACCGCCGTCGAACCGGTAAAAGCGATGGCGTCCACATCCATATGCTTTGCAAGGGGCGCTCCTGCATCGATACCGCTGCCGGTGACCACGTTGAAGACACCGTCGGGAAGGCCCGCCTCCGCCGCCAATTCAGCGACCCGCAGCAAGGATAGGCTGGTTTGCTCCGCAGGCTTCACAACAATGCTGTTGCCAGCCGCCAAAGCGGGCGCAAACTTCCATGACGCCATCAAGAGCGGGAAGTTCCAAGGAATGATCGCTCCGACAACACCCACCGGCTCCCGAACGATCATCGAAACGGCGTTCGAGGGCGATGGACCCAGCTCATCGTTGATCTTGTTGATGGCTTCTGCGTAATAGCGAACGGTTTCCACCGACAACGGAATATCGGCACTTCTTGTGTTCTTAATCGGCTTGCCGAGGTCCAGGGTCTCGAGAATGGCCAGCTCTTCGCTATGGGAGGCCAAAATATCGGCGAACCGAAGCAGCACCTTCCGCCGATCATTGGGGCTTTGGCCCTGCCAAACTCCACTCTCAAAGGATCTGCGCGCCGCCCTCACCGCCTCATCGACATCGTCAGCGCCGCCTGCTGCGATTTGTGTAAGAAGCGAACCATCGATCGGTGAGATCGCGTCCATGGTCTTACCCGACCGTGCCGGAACAAATCGACCATTGATGAACGACTCCCGGCGAAGAGACACTTTCGCGAGGGCACCTTCGATGCTGGGGGATGCTGACATGATCTCGAACTCTCTTGGCTAAACAAGGTGCTGGTGGTGGCCGGCTCACCCGGCCGACAGAAAAATACCTAGACCGATTTATCGGCGGGACACTGGTTTTTCAAGAATGATCGGCAAGTGTGATCACAAATAGGAGAGCCACAGCACGCTTTTTTGACCGTCCAGCCATGCCCAAAGCTGCGGTTCATCGCGACGAAATAGCGCCCGTGAAGCCATGGTTAAATGTGATCACACAGAGCGGACGAGACGGCGGAGGGTTGATCAACCCTCCGCGGTAAAGTCAGACGCCGCAATGTTGTCCATGCCGTGGAGAATATCCTGACGAACCGCTTCTCGCAGCGCCGCAGGATCGTCGTCCTCAATCGCTTGCACCACCTCTTTATGGTGGTCATCCGTCAGGCAAGATGTGCCCAATCGGCCGATGACCACCCGCATAAATGGGCCCACACGCATCCACAGGCTCTCAACCAGATCGAGCAGCACATTGGCCTCGGATGCGCGATAAAGGGCGAAATGAAACTCGCTGTTGAATTGCGAATACTGGTTGGCGTCACCACGGTGGATCGCAGCATCAAGCGACGCATCGATCTTTTCTAACTCGCGAATCAAACGCTTGCGCTCTCTCGCCTTGCCCTGAAGCCGTAACAGCGTTCGTTCCGCCAGTGTCGGCTCGAGCCAAAGCCGCGCTTCCTTGATCTCGCCGAGCTTTTCTTCGGTCATCCGTGCGATCGAGACACGCCGGGTGCCGGTAAACTCGAGCGCGCCGCGAGCAGCAAGGCGCCGGATGGCCTCTCTTGCCGGCATCGCGCTGACATCAAACTCCGCCGCGATACCGCGAACCGACAACACCCGTCCGGGGCTGAGATGGCCAGCAATCAGGGCTTCGCGCAGGCGCTCATACACCTGCTCGTGCATTGCGATGTTGCTATCAGACGCGGATTCGTCAGAGCCTCCTGCCTTGGGAGGCTTGCGCTCGTAGATTTTCTCCAGTGCAGCCATTGTTTTTTCCAAGGATCTGATGGGCTTAGCTGAGACGACGGTGCTTACACCGTGCGGATCGGACGTTCCATCACTAATTCGACCTGGCGCGAGAACCTTGCTGCCACCTCTTGGCAAAAACAGCTCCAGCGCCATAAGGATGTGATCACGTTTTTGACATTGCGTCATCCGACGCGATATCAATCGAACAGGCGAGAAAACGGGACCACCGATCCCTTTCACGCTCAATGGGCATGAACTGGATACGTCTTCTCTATGAACGCGGAAGAACTCAACAGCTGGCTAACCGCCAACCGGATCGGAGAGGTATCGTGCCTTATTCCAGATCTGAATGGTTCCGCTCGCGGCAAATCGATGACGCCCACTTTGTTCCTGGATGCGCACAAGAACCAAAGCCTTCGCATTCCTGAAGCAACGTATGCGATCAATGCGCATGGTGAGTTCACCACCAACGATTTTATTGACGAGTCCGAAAAGGACTTGGCCATGATCGGTGATCTCTCGACACTTCACTTAATTCCGTGGGCAAAAGAAAACACCGCTTGCGTAATTTGTGACGGCTACTCTGTCGACGGAACCCCTTCACCCATTGCCCCGCGCCAAGTCCTCAAAGGCGTTGTATCGCGCTTCCACGACTTGGGCCTCGAACCAATTATAGGACCCGAGGTCGAGTTCTATTTGATTGCGAAGTTCGAAGAGACGATCGCAGAACCGCACCCACCTAAAGGTGCGTCTGGCTTGGCTGAATTTGGGCAGTATGCTTACAGCCTTGATGCGATCGATGAGTTCGACGATTTCTTCGAAGAGCTCTATGACTTCGCTGAAGTCCAAAACATTGAGATCGATACGATTATCCATGAAGAAGGGCCATGCCAGTTTGAGATCAATCTTAAACACAGCACAGCTCTTCAGGTCGCAGACCAATTGTTCCTCTTCAAACGATTGGCCCGTCATGCCGCAAAGCGGCACGGCTTTTTCGTCACCTTCATGGCAAAACCCTATGCAGAGGAGATGGGAAGCTCCATCCATCTGCACCAAAGTCTCGTCGATCTGAAAACGGGCAACAACGTCTTTGCCAATGACGATGGCAGCGACAGTGAACTCTTTTCTCATTATATCGGCGGCTTGCAGCGTTTTACGCCATCTGCCATGCCGCTGATCGCTCCCTACACGAATTCGTACAATCGATTTGAAGCTTATATGAGCGCGCCAACCAATGTGCATTGGGGCCGCGACAATCGAACCGTGGGCTTGCGTGTCCCAGAAAGTTCCCCAGCCGCGCGCCGCATTGAAAACAGAATACCAGGCTCGGACGTCAACCCCTATCTTGCCATCGCAGCGTCATTGGTCTGCGGGCTCATCGGGATCGAAGAAAAGATCGCGCGAAAAAGTGAGTTTATTGGTCAAAGTGCTGAAGATAACCGAAGAACGCTGCCCAAAACGCTGACCGAGGCCGTTGGTGAATTTCGCGCGTGTGAAGAACTGCGCAAATACCTTGGCGAGGCGCTGGTCTCTACTTTTGCTGACGTCAAGCAAGATGAATACGAACACAGGTCGAGCGTCCTTAGTCCATGGGATGTTCGCTATTTGATGGTTAACGCTTAAGTGTAAGGAACGAACATGTCGGAGCAGCTGTCGACCGATGGCCCTAGTGTCGCTGACCTTGGAGCCAACAACACGCGCTATATCCAAGACCTCGATAATGCGCACCACCTTCATCCGTTTACTGTTCATCATGAGTTGCGCGACCACAACCCACGGGTGATCTCTCATGGTAAGGGTGTTTATCTGTGGGATTCTGACGGCAACAAGATCGTCGATGGCATGGCTGGCCTTTGGTGCGTTCAGGTTGGGTACGGTGTTGAGGCCCTTGCAGAAACGGCATCAGAAGCGATCCGTTCTCTGAGTTATTATAACACTTTCTTCCAAACAACAACGCCGCATGCTGCAGAGCTCAGCGCGCTTGTTGCCAAGAAAACACCCGCTGATCTGGATCAAATTTTCTTCGCTTCGTCGGGCTCAGAAGCCAACGATTCAGCGGTCAAGTTCATCTGGTACTACTGGAACATCAAAGGACAGCCGAAAAAGAAGCACATTATCGCGCGGGATCGCGCCTATCACGGAACAACGGTGGCCGCGGCAAGTTTGACCGGCCTGCCCTTTATGCACGATATCTTTGATCTTCCCCTCCCCCAGATGCATCATGTCGGCCCCACACCGCATTACTTTGCATACGGCCAAGCAGGAGAAAGCGAAGACGACTTCGCCCAGCGCTGTGCACAAGCGATCGAAGACAAGATCCTCGAGCTGGGCCCGGAAAATGTCGCTGCTTTCATCGGCGAACCCGTCATGGGCGCTGGAGGTTTGATGCTTCCTCCAAAGGGTTACTGGCCACGGGTCGAGGCCATCTGTCGGAAATATGACGTCCTTCTTTGGGCTGATGAAGTGATTTGCGGATTTGGCCGCACAGGTTCCTGGTTTGGTAGCCAAACCTATGGCTTCACACCCGACCTCATCACCATGGCCAAAGGCATGTCGAGCGGATATGTGCCCATGTCGGCGGTCGCGCTGAACAATGAAATCGCCAACACGCTGGTTGATGCGGACACCGAAATGGCGCACGGATTCACTTACTCCGGACACCCTGTTTCATGCGCAGTATCGGTGAGAAACATCGAGCTGATCGAAGAGTGGGATCTGGTGGCCAAAACCGGCGGTGAGACAGGCGATCATTTCCAAAAACGCCTTGCAGAGCTCGATGATCACCCGCTTATCGGTCAAACCCGCGGTATCGGCATGCTTGGCGCGATGGAGATCGTTCGTGATAAGACGACAAATGAGCGTTTTGATGAAGACATCTCTGCAGGGACAGTGTGCCGCAACAACTGCTTCAAGACAGGCGTTGTGATGCGAGCCGTGGGTGACACCATGTTCTTATCGCCACCATTGGTGATGAGCCGCGATGAGATTGACGAGATGTTCGGCCTGATCAGGACCAGTCTTGATCTGACGCTCGACGAGCTGCGGTCATCCTGAGGAAAGCGTTCCGCCGTTTTTTCGTTCAACGCACCAACAGCTCTCCTCTTTATCTGGATCTTTCGTATGGGGAATATCATTCGAGCTCGACTTTCGCATCTCGATGAGATCGCCCCTCTTTTTGATGCGTATAGACAGTTTTATGAACAAACGGCTGATCACCTAGCCGTCAGGACGTACGTGGAACAAAGGCTCGCGAACGACGAGGCTGTTGTGTTCTTAGCGATGGATAAGAATAACCATGGCGTTGGATTTACCCTCCTTTACCCCACCTTCTGCTCGGTTGAATTGCGCCACGTCTTTGTGCTTTATGATCTCTTTGTCGCACCATCAGCACGGCGATCGGGCATCGGGGAAGCCCTGCTTAAGAAAGCCCAAGATCATGCACAAAGCGCAGGCGCCGCGTGGTTGAAGCTTGAAACAGCGCATACGAACAGAACGGCGCAGTCTCTCTACGAGAAGCTGGGATGGGAACGCGACAACGAGTTTCACACCTATTTTCTTTCGCTCCATGGCTAACACAATATCTGTATAGGATGGTTCTTATGAACTCGCGTTCGCGTAAAGAGTACGATGTTGTGGTGATCGGCGCAGGCCATAACGGCCTGACGAATGCTGCCTTTTTGGCAAAGTCGGGGCTCGATGTGCTTGTCGTGGAAAAAAACGACCATATCGGTGGCGCCACCGTCAGCCGGGAGCTCTATAGCGGCTGGAAATACTCAAACTGTTCCTACGTATGCAGTCTTTTCCGCCCGGAGATCTATCAAGCCCTCGATTTGGGCCGCCATGGACTCGAAGTTGTTCCCTTGCAGGGCGGGATCACGTTTAAGCAAGACGGTGATTTTTACGGAAACTATCATCATCACGAGGTGCGTCGCCGTGAGATTGCCCGTCACTCGCAGCGTGACGCCGATGCGGTTATTCGGTTTGATGCGGACTTAATGAAATGGTGCCGATTGATCCGTGGCTTGCTCATGCGCACACCGCCCGATCCGGGTACGTTCAAGCCGCGAGACTTTATGGAACTCGCCTTTCTACTGAAGAAGTTCTATGAATTGTCTGAGAGCCAACTCTATGAATTTATAAGATTTTTCACGATGTCAATCGCGGAGTATCTTGAGGAATATTTCGAGAGTGACGTGGTGCTGGCGCACTACTCTGGAGGCAGCATTATAGGTACCGGCCTCGGTGTCTATTCCCCGGGAACTGCCTATGTCCTCTTGCACCACGCTATGGGTGATGTCGACGGGAGCGTCGGATCATGGGGGTTTGCCAAGGGCGGTATGGGATCCGTGTCGGGAGCTATTGCATCGGCATACCAGTCTTTTGGCGGAGAGATTCGCACCAGTGCAGAGGTCCGCTCCATCGACGTACAGTCGGGACAAGCACAAGGTGTGGTGCTCGACTCTGGCGAAACCATCCGCGCTCGTCAGGTGGTCTCCAACCTTGACGTCAAGCGGACCTATCTCGGGATCATGGAATCAAAGGACCTACCCGACGAGGTGATTAAGCGAGCAAAGAACTACAAAATTCGCGGATCATCGGGTAAGCTGAATATCGCACTCGATGGTATGCCAGAATTCCCCGCATTGCCAAAGGGTTCACCGCTCACCCTTGGGCATATGCATTTCAGTGACTCGCTTGAGCGTCTCGAGCGTGCATATGATGACTGGAAAGATCAACGTTGGTCCACTGATCCTTACACTGATACGTTAATCCCCACCCAATTTGACCCGTCCATGGCACCTCCAGGTAAACATATGATGACGGTTTTCGTGCAGTATTGCCCTGCGGATATAGAAGGTGGCTGGACTGATGAAAAGCGTGACGCCTTCGGACAGACCGTTATCGATCAAATCTCTGAGTATAGTCCGAACTTTAAGGATCTTATTCTACATACGGAAATTCGAACACCGCGGGAATTAGAAGCTGAAGTTGGTTTGACGGAAGGGAACATTTTCCAAGGTGAGCTCACCTTGGACCAATTGCTCTTTAATCGTCCCTTCCCCGGCTATGCGCAGTATCGAGGCCCTGTTCGTAATATGTATATGTGCGGATCGACCACCCATCCAGGTGGCGGCGTGATGGGCGCCCCTGGTGTGAATGCGGCTCGCGAAATTCTGAAGGATTTAAAACGGACCGACACCACACCGGAGGATTTTGGCGATGACTAATCCGTCCTCTGTTTGTGTTGTCGGCGGGGGCCATAATGGGCTCGTCTGCGCGATCATGCTGGCCAAAGCTGGTTGGCACGTGACTGTTCTCGAGGCGAGGGCCAGTTTGGGCGGCGCCATCGCACCGCGCACATTCGCGCCAGGCTTTCAAGCGCCTGGCCTTGCCCATCACTATGGCCAGCTCCACCCTAAGATATTGAAAGAACTTGGCTTATCACCAAAAGGCGGTCCACCGATTGATACAATCGCGCTTGATCGGTCAGGTGATCACGCCACCCTTGGCGGAACCGAAGCCTCAGGCAATGGCCTAACATCTGAGGATAAAAAGGCGTACTCTGCCTTTAAAGCAGACTATACTGCTTTCGCTCAAGCGCTTGAGCCGCTCCTCCTCAACAAACCACCTCGACTCAAAGATATGGGACGAGATGATCAGTGGACCTTAGCGAAGATCGGATGGTCGCTTCGGTTCGGGCTGGGTGTACCGTCCATGCGCGAGTTCCTGCGGGTTGGTGGTGCCAATATTTGCGACGTGCTCAATGAGATTTTTGACAATGAGCTTATCAAGGGCGCGATTGCAGCAGACGCCGTGATGGGCCACCATCTTGGCCCACGGACACCGACAAGCGTGCTTCCTTTTTTGCTCCGAACGTTCAGCGAGAGCCATAGCGGACCAACGGTCTCCGCTCATCATGGCAATCACCTCGCATCTGATCTTGAACGTATCGCGCTATCGTATGGCATCGAGCTGAGAACAGAGACAAAGGTCGAGCGAATCCGCGTTGTTAATGAGCGAGCGGCAGGTGTTGTTTTGGAAGGCGGCGAGTCGATTGATTCTGATGTCGTTGTTTCCAACGTGGATGCCAAGTCGACCTTCTTAACACTGACGGGTGCCTGCAACCTCGATGCGATGTTCACGCACCGTATCAGCAAGACACGCACCAACGGGAACGTCGCAAAGCTTCATCTTGGCCTTTCCGCAGCGCCTCAGTTTGAAGGGCTCTCCGCTGCGCAGCTTCAGCACAGGATCGTCATTGCGCCGGATATGCGGTTCGTGGAGCGGGCATTCAATCACGCAAAGTACGGCGAGTACTCACCGCACCCCATCGTCGATATCACCATACCGAGCCTCAGGGATCCATCACTCGCTCCCGATGGAAAGCATGTTATGTCGATTTCAGCGAGCTTTGCTCCCTATAAGCTTAAAGAAGGATGGGATCATGGCCGAGCGGGTTTTAGAAAAGTCCTTATCGACACTATTGAACCGTATGTACCCGGAATGGAAGCATTGATCGAGGCGGAGGAATTCCTCTCCCCGGTCGACATCGAAAACGAATACGGAATTGCCGGTGGCCACTGGCACCACGGTGAAATGACGATTGATCAAGCGTTTATGATGCGCCCCATCCACGGCACCGCGCAATATGACACGCCCGTCAAAGACCTGTTCCTATGCGGAGCTTCAGCGCATCCTGGCGGAGGCGTCACAGGAATTCCGGGTTGGAACGCCGCCAAGAGGATCCTTTCCCTTCACCAGGAGCGCGGCTGATGACACCTCAAAATACCGGAAAAGTGCTCGAGCCCTCGCCCTTCGATGCCCAGTTGCGCGAGCAGATGCAAACAGAAAACTGGGCGGGTTGGAACGGCTACTTAACACCCAGGATCGCTGATACGCTGGCATCGGAGTATTTTGCGGTCAGAAGCGCATGCTCCGTCCTCGACCTGACACCCATGGAGAAGTACAGGATCACTGGACCAGATGCCGGCCCGTTCCTCAATCGTTTGGTCACCCGCGATATCGCCAAACTCAAAATTGGACGTGTAGGGTATGCCGTTTGGTGCAATGATGAGGGAAAGGTTATTGATGACGGAACGATCTTTCATCTTGGAGAGAACGACTACCGTCTGTGTGCACAACACCACCAGCTAGACTGGCTCTTGATGTCGAGTATCGGTTTTGACGTATCCGTTACCAAAGAAACACATGACGTCGCTGCTTTATCCGTACAGGGACCGACATCCTATTCCGTCTTGTCGCAAGCCGGAATTGAAGGCCTGGACTCGCTTAAACCCTTCGGCATCCTGAACACAACACTCGAGGGCTTCGACATTGTTGTCTCTCGAACGGGTTTCACCGGGGACCTAGGCTATGAGTTGTGGACCGATCCACAAAACGCGGCGGCGATGTGGAACGCGGTTTTTGGGGTCAAAGAGCGGGGCCTCTATGACGTTCGCATGATTGGTCTCGACGCATTGGAGATGGTCCGTATCGAAGCGGGCTTTTTGATGCCGGGTTGGGACTTTAACACCGCCGAAACGACTGTCCGCGCCGATCACGATCGTTCTCCATTCGAATTGGGTTTGGATTGGACCGTCACCTTCGATAAGCCAAATTTCACTGGGAAACGTGCACTGATCGCTGAGCGACAGCGCCCGATAAAGCGAAGACTGCTTAAACTCATCCTTGAAGGGAACAAACCACCCGTTGGTTCTTTCATTTTCAACGGCAAAAAAGGTCGTCAAACCGGTGCGGTGATGGCCCAGACCTGGTCGCCTGTCCTCAAACGCTGCTTGGCAATTGCAGATATTGACTTTAAATCAGGCCAAGCGCCACGCGACCTCTGGGCTGAAATCTATTACCAAAAGGAGCTGAAGTGGCGCGTCAAATGGGCCAGATGCGAGGTCGTGGACGGTCCTTTTTGGAGCAACCCTCGCCGAACGGCGACGCCGCCGGGGCGTTTTTAAGCAGGCGATGAAAGCACGTCCAGTATGCGAACAATTGAAACCTTTGGCCGCAATACTGATCCTGAAGATATTGCACGATCGCTGTTGAAAGATGGCGGCGCAATCGTTAGCGAGCAGGTTGCTCGGCAAACAGCTGATCGTGTTTGCGATGAGTTCCGCCCTTCGTTTGAACGAGAAGGCCGGGACTATGAAAACGATTTCAACGGCTACAAAACGCTGCGGCTCAGCGGCGTGCTCGCGCTGTCACGAACATCCGCCGACCTCATTGCGCATCCCCTTGTCATGGCGGTCGCCGATCGGGTTCTCAAAAGACACTGTGACAACTATCGGATTGGCAGCAGCACTGCTATTGAAATCCTTCCTGGTGAAGATGACCAAGTTCTTCACCGCGATGATGAAATTTATCCGATGCGTATAGCAGGTGTCGAATTCCAGATTGCTGCGATGTGGGCGCTCGACGATTTTACTGCTGAAAACGGCGGAACACGGATTGTTCCAGGAAGTCACGACCTTCGAAGTATCGAAAGTGTGAAAAAAGAAGATGTTGTTCAGGCGATTATGCCCAAAGGCTCGGTTCTTTTCTACCTTGGATCGACAATCCATGGTGGTGGTGCCAACAACTCGTCGTCAGCACGCGCCGGTTTGATCACAACCTACAGTCTTGGGTGGTTGCGGCAAGAAGACAATCAGTATCTTTCCGTCCCTCGAGATATTGCTGATAGCTATCCTGAACACGTCCGTCGCCTGATGGGTTACCAGTCCCATGGGCCACTTGGCGTGTTTCCAGGCGACCCTGATGACCACTGGCACAAAGCTTAAGGTGAACGTCTTTAAAGCTGAGAAACCTCCGTGACAGCGCGGTGCGCTGCTTCGATCGCTGCATCAACATAGGCCGAAGCCTCTGAATCACTGTTGGCCATCGCAATCCGGCCGATCAGTGCACGCCCGGTAATGTGTGGCCCATTCGATCCGCCAAAAGACGGATCATCCTCCAATTCATTATATTCGTATGCGTATCCGTGCGGCCACCGATTGACCGTGATACCGGCGATGTCGCGCTCTGCATCAAACCCGTACGGACCCAGTGCACCCGTCAGCTGCGCAACGATTCTCTGTTCAAAGTCATCGAAGGTCAATCCATAGAGCTTTTGTCGCCCAATCCTGCTCTGCTCCTTCATCGTCAACCCAAGACCCGGACTGATTGGTGCATGATGCATGGTGGCGATCATTGGTTCATCTGACGACGAAGGGTAGAAGTAGTCACCCATTGTCACAGGAAAATCGAGCGTGATCGAATGAAAAAACGATCCTGGACAGAAGATGCGGTACGTCCCGGCTTTTTCAAAGGCGCGCCAGTTGCGCAAGGCGACATTCGTGTACACCAACGGTGTTTTCTCTGCGTACTCAATGGCTTCGCGCTGACGGTCTGGCATCTCCGGGCATAGATACGGGGTCACGCTGGAATAACATGCCATGACGACACTCTTCGCTCGAAGACGATGGGCTTTGTCTTCATTGACGTAAACCACATCGACAAAGCCGTCTTCCGTATTTTGAACATCGACCGCTGTCGACGACAATCGGATCCTGACGGTCGAATCATCCTGGTCCAGACGACCATAATTCACCCGTGCCGTGACGATATCTTCCATAGTCGATCCTGGAACGCTACCAGGAATGAGGGACCTAACAAAAAGACGCGCCACACTCGCGTTTCCATCAGGGAAATGAAAAATATATGGCTCGTCTTCGCCAACAGGCCCACTGCCGCCGTCACGCAAACCAAGTGCAAAGGTCCCTGGCATGCCCAACCGATGGCCCTCAAGGGCTGACAGCGCATCCCACCCCATGGCCCAGATCCCCACAAACTTCCGCCTCAGGAAGAGCGCCGCTTCCTCCGTGACACCCGCATAGGTCTGAACGAATACCTCATAACTGGTCGACCGCATGATCGCGATTTTCTCTTCGATCGACCGGCCCTCAAGATAGTCTCTTGGATTGACGACCAGTTCTTCCAGGCTGTCCCGCGACTCCTGGGACATGGGAAACTGGGCGAGCGAACGCCGAATGGCATCTAAGTCTGGTTCTTCGCCGAACACGGGATCCAGCTGCGGGATCAGACGGTCATCACCATAGCTCTCCGCATCAAAGTAGACATGTTCGATGAGCCCACGATCCGAGAAGAATTCTTGATCATAATACTGATAAAACTTATCGGTCTCCACCCCAATTGCGCGAATGGTTTGCGCAGCTATGGCTGAATAATTGCTTGGCGCCTCGATCGATTGACTTCCGCCATAGCCGATAAGCGTACGACCCTCGATCGTGAATTCGTTGCGTTTCGCGTGCCCTCCAAAATCATCATGGTTGTCGAGTATCAAGATGCGTGCATCTTGGCCAAAACGTTCACGGTAGAAGTACGCGGCGGCAAGCCCGGAAATCCCTCCGCCCACCACAACAAGGTCGTAATCAGCATCGGTTTGCCGATCTGGTCGAGCCCATTGTCTTCCCGCCCAAGACAATTGGTGGGCGACTTCGAACGAACCAGGATGGCTGCCCCGCATTCCCGTGAGCGCTGGAGGATAAGGTCCCGTCGGGGTAACAACCGATGAAGCGGTGACGCCAGCCGCCTCGTCACCGCCGCATCCGAAGAGACTGAAAGGGGTTGCCCCTACGCCGATGGCGATGGGGACACCATTCAAAAAATCCCGTCGGGAAATCTTACTCAACTTGGTCATCGTACGGTGGGCTCCTTAGCGCACTCGGCCAAAGAAACCAGAACAATTCCCATGACGCATGCCGCCTCCTTTCTATGCTGAGGCCACCCGTTTAGGAAGCCTCTGCCTGCAACACGTTGCGCCGGTATGAGCGTGTTAGGACATCGCCGGGAAACTCAGCTCAGCACCGGACCGGATACTGGTCGGCCACCGTCCAGTCACTGTTTTCATCCGTGTAAAGAATCGTACGCCCTCTGGACCATACATGTGGTGGTCACCGAACAAAGACTTTTTCCAACCGCCAAAGGAGTAAAAGGCCAATGGAACTGGGAGGGGAACATTGACACCGACCATACCGATATTGGCTTCGCGGGTGAAGGCCCGGGCCGCGTCACCGTCGCGGGTGAAGATACAGGTTCCGTTCCCATATTCGTGACTTTGCACGAGATCGACGGCTTCGTCATATGATTGCGTTCGGACACAAACAAGCACCGGGCCAAATATTTCATCTGTATAGACGCTCATATCGGGAGTTACACGGTCAAGAAGCGTGGGGCCGCACCAAAAACCATCCTCATAACCCTGACCTGGTTGATAGGTACGCCCGTCGAGAACGACATCAGCACCCGCTGCCTCGCCTTCACCAATATAGTTTTTCACCTTAGCAGCGTGGGCGGCGGTGATCAGAGGACCCATCTCATTGTCATGGTCCATGCCATCGCCCACTTTAATCGTCTGCGCTTTCTCAGCAATCGCATTGACCAAGGCATCAGCGGTCTGATCGCCCACAGCCACAGCCACCGACAGCGCCATGCAGCGTTCACCTGCCGATCCGTAGGCAGCACCAATCATCGCATCGACCGCCTGGTTAAGATCAGCATCAGGCATAATGATCGCGTGGTTTTTTGCGCCACCAAGGGCCTGAACACGCTTTCCGTGCTCTGTCCCTTTGCGGTGAATATACTCAGCGACTGGTGTCGATCCGACAAAACTAATCGCGTCAACGTCTGGGTGCTCCAGGAGGCAGTCAACGGCAACCTTATCACCGTGAACGACGTTAAACACACCGTCTGGCAAGCCCGCTTCTTTAAACAGCTGACCTAAAATGGCGCTGACGGACGGATCGCGTTCGCTCGGCTTGAGAATATAGCTGTTTCCGCAAGCGATCGCGATTGGCGCTGTCCAGAGCGGAACCATCGCCGGGAAGTTGAATGGCGTGATCGCGGCAACCACACCGACGGGGTGGCGGCTGTTAAAGCAATCGATACCTGGTCCAACTTGTTGAGAATAATCACCTTTCAGAAGCTCGGGAATGCCGCACGCATATTCAACGACCTCAAATCCTCGGGTCAGTTCTCCCAGTGCATCGGACCAGACCTTGCCATGCTCTTGCACGATCGCCTGACAAAGCCGATCGCGGTTTTGCATCAAAAGCTCACGGAAGCGGAACATGATGGCGATGCGTTTCATGATCGGCGTGTCAGCCCAATGGGTTGAGGCATCCTTGGCAACCTTCACCGCGGCATCAACATCGCTGGCGGTAGCAAGCCTCACATGCCGGAGGACGTCTCCGGTCGCTGGGTTATAAATTGGCGTGGTGCTGTCGCTGGCACCTGAGAAAAATTCACCGCCAACAAAGTGTTCGACAGTCTGCATATTGATGATCCCTATATGAATTAATGAACGGCACGCAGCGCTTTGCGGACTGTCTCGACGGCCAGTTCGACATCGTCCTTTGAGAAGGTGAGAATCGGCGAAATCGCCATATCGTCACCATTGTTCCGGATGTAGACACCGTTCGCAAAAGCTTCTTTGAAGACCGCCGTAGCGCGATCGCCGGGCATGTCTTTTCGCTCGACAGTGATACCGGCAGCGAGACCCATATTGCGAATGTCATGGACAAAGGGTTCGCCCTTCAAACTGTGCACCGCCTCTTCAAAGAACGGCATAAGCTCTTGGGCGTTTTCATACGCGCCTTCCTCACGAAACACCTCCTGTGTCGCAAGGGCAGCCGCGGCCGCAAGCGGGTGTCCAGAGTATGTGTAGCCATGGAAGAACTCGACGCCCGCCTTCGTGCCTTCCATAAAGGTGTCATAAATTTTGTCTTGGATGATCGCCGCACCGAGCGGTACCGAGCCGTTGTTAATCCCTTTTGCAATCGTCACAATATCTGGCTGTACACCGAATAGTGAAGCCGCGTTCCGATGACCGATTCGACCGAAGGCCGAGATCACTTCATCGACGATCAAGAGTATTCCATGTTTTTCAGTTACTTCACGCAAACGCTTGAGGTAGCCAGCAGGCGGAACATAAACACCGCCCGACCCAGCGAACGGCTCGACCATGACCGCTGCGATCGTTGAAGGATCATGCAGCGTGATCATATGCTCGAGCTCTTTCATATAAGGCTCAGGGTCGATTTGGGGCTCACCACGCGTGAAGGCGTGGGCACTTTGGTCGTAGGGGAACGACATATGATCGGTTCCAGGAAGGAGGCTGCCAAAGAACTTACGATTATTGACCATGCCACCAACACTAATGCCGCCAAAGCCAACGCCATGGTAGCCGCGCTCGCGACCGATAAGACGTGTGCGTCCACCCTCACCCCGCATACGGTGATAAGCGATCGCGAGTTTAAGTGCTGTATCAGCCGCTTCTGACCCTGAATTGGTGAAAAATGCGTGGTTGAGTTTATCTGGAAACTGATCAGTGACCACTCTCGCCAATTCAAAAATCTGTGAATGCCCAAAATTGAACGCAGGCGAATAATCCATCTGTGCGGCCTGGCGTTGAATGGCCTCAACAATCTTTGGATGGTTGTGACCAAGGTTGACACACCAAAGACCAGAAAAAGCATCAAGGATCTTTCGGCCGTCTTCGGTGTAATAATAATGACCTTCAGCGCGTGCCATTATTCGCGGATCCGCACGGAATGCTTTGTTTGATGTAAATGGCATCCAGTATGGCTTGACCCAGTCGTTGTCTTTTTCGAATGCTGCTTGAGTGGTCATTTTTGAAATTCCGTTGCCAGAGTGGTCGAAGACTGAAGGGATATTATTTTGAACACGGCAGGGGGCAAGCGTTTCGCGATATTGGAAGGACCCCGTGTTTACTCGCGCGCACAGAAGCATATGTTTAGCTTCTTAAACACGGAGGCGGAGAGATGGACAATTTGGGAGAACGCGTCAGAATGCTGCGCAACGAATTAGGGAAAAGTCAGCGTGCATTGGCGCGCGACGCCGGCGTCTCCAACGGGACGATTTCGCTTATCGAGAGCGGACAGTCCGACCCCACGGTGGGCCAATTGAAAAAAATCCTGGGCGCTCTGGATATCTCGATGGTGCAGTTTTTCGAGGGCGGGCACGAGCCCACTGAGCAATATTTCTATTCAGCGAGCGAACTCGTCGAGATTGGATCGGGCAAAATTTCTTATAAGCACGTACACGACCCAAGGAAGACAAGACAGCTTCAAATCCTAAGTGAAGTCTATGAACCAGGGGCAGACACAGGACCCTCCATGCTTCGCCACGACGGGGAAGAAGGCGGCGTGATCATTTCAGGAGAGTTAGAGGTGCAGGTACTTGGCAAAAAAAGACGGCTCAAAGCGGGGGACGCTTATCAGTTTCCAAGCCACCTTCCCCACCGATTCCGCAACACAGGAAAATCGAGGTGTCGGCTGATCTCCGCCTGCACACCGCCCTCCTTTTGATCCGTTAGCCGCGCGAAAGCCGAAGCCCATGGCACATAACACTCACATCGCTACGACCGCGACGAAGAGCGTCGAAACAGCCACGCTCTTATGGTCCGAGGGTTTCTTCGGCAGAAGGTCGCCCTTGATCATGGCAATCCACCCTTGGACGTCGTTTGAGGACTTGTCATCGCGTGTATGCCTACGGAATATCAGTACCACTGATGCGATCTGGAGGATCGCGCCCAGTCTTGGTCTTCTCTCTATCATTGGTGCTGTGTTTACAGAACAAACGATCAACTCGGCATTTATGGTTGGGGTCGGACTGATCATATCCAACCTTTCAATAGTGATTGCTCGCTCAACACGAGGCGACC
>JBCCBY010000007.1:0-24379 GCA_039033795.1 Pseudomonadota bacterium
CAAGCGTCGTGCTTTTTTGTTCACGCACCTGCCGACGGGTTAGCCGTTTGAGCATCGGTTTCTCCTTATAGGGTACGAATGGCTGGACTGGTGGTTTTGATCAGCATGAGGTCCGTCAAAGCCCAAACAAGGGCATCGAGCCGGTCAGGGCTCCCTTGACCCGACGTTCCAACAAAACTGGTCATCTGATCCTCAAGCTGTGTCAGCGTCCCGCAGTGTTTCACGCGCCCTTGCTCATAAAGAGCGGCGATCGGCTCTGCTCGGATGATTTTTCCGCGCGAGGCCCGCACGGCGCGCACTGGAACAGATGGGTCGGCTGTGCGCAGCACCTCTTTAACAAGATCCCCGCCCTGATTGACCTCAGCCACCACGCGATCGGCCTGATAAGAATGATAAAGGGCGCACACGCGTTCGGCCCACGCCGCGGGGCTAAGCCCACGCACTGTGGCATCAGCCAAAACATAACCCAAGCCATCAAAGCCGAGACCAACGACAACCAAACCGCATGCGTCGCTTGACTGTGTGCTTGTCACTGGCGGATCGACAGCGATGACAATTCTCTGAAACGTGTTTGGTTGTTCAGCGCGCGCCGCTTCAATAATTGCCCAAGACCAAAGGGCCCCTTCTCGATCCTCGATCAGTTCACCCAGCAATTCCTGGCGGCCCAGTGCGGTGCCCTCGTAAACGGCCGCTATCTCACTAAAGAAGTTCTGTGCTAGGTTCGGTTTGTTGGCATAGCTTGATGCACGCGATATCGTTGTCGACGATCGCTCCATTAAGTCTTTCAACAACCTGACCGATCGCGGTGTGGTCGTGACCACCTGGCGCGGCATCTGGCCCAGGCGTAAACCCATTTGGAGGTTCGACCATGTCTCTTCCGGATACGGCCATTTGGCCAGTTCATCGGACCACGCCGTATCAAATTGATAACCGCGCAACCCCTCAGGATCTTCCGCAGAGAAAAGATGCGCAACCGCACCGCTCTCCCATACCAACCGCCGCCGCGAGGGCTCATAAGTTGGACGCGGCATAGGAAAACCAGTTGCAAGGAGGCCTGAAGGTCCGCTCACCATCACCTCGCGTCCATCAGCATAGGTCTCAGCGACCAATGCGATCCGCTCAGCGCCTGCGGCCACCCGCTCATGGACCCATTCAGCGCCGGTGCGGGTTTTGCCCGCACCTCGACCGCCGAGGACAAGCCACGTGGTCCACTGATCATCCGTCGGCGCCTTCTGATCCGGTCGGGCCAGGAAACTCCAGCTCGAGCTCATCAGGCGTAAATCCTCGCTGCCGAAGTCGCCGAAGGAGTTCCTCTCGTCCAAGAGCATGCGCATGGCGAAGTAATCGACGTTCCACCTCCTTACGGAGGGCTTCGATATCGTCGCCAATGGAGTCAGATTGGTCGGGCGGATTTTGTTTGTCGTCACTATCCATGCCAAGCGTCTTTTCAATATTGCCGCGATGGACTTGGATGATCCGCCCTCGTTTTTCGGCCAAGACGATGTCCTCAGGACACGACCAATCGAGGGTAGCAAGGAACGCGCCCTGCTCACAAAGAAGAAGGCGCAAGCCCTTCTTGAGGGCCTCATCACTGTCCTGTGTCGCAACACTCTGCTGCATGCGTCCTTTCTACAGGATGCTCAGCAGGCGGGGATAAGTTGGATCGAGCTAGCCCCTTGGCCGGGTGCCGATGACATGGCGCCAAAGGTCATTCTCGTCCACTAGCGTTTCATTGGTCAGCGTTTTGGGCACGGCGACACCGGCTCGCTCGACTGATTTGGGATCGCCGCTAACCAACGGGTGCCAAGGTTTTAGACCCTTGCCTTCGCTGATAAGCCGATAGGCGCATGTATCGGGCATAAAGCCCAAGTCTCGAACGTTGCGGGGCGTGAGAATCACACACTCGGGCACGATGTCTGTACGCTGTTCATACCGTGTACAGCGGCGCTTGTTTGGATCAAAAAGTCGGCAGCACAGCGACGTCTCATGCAACAGATCGGGCTCGTCTTCATCCTCGATCGTGACGGTGCAACAACGACCACAACCGTCACACAGTGACTCCCACTCGGCGAGGTTCATCTCGCTCAAGTTTTTGCGCTCCCAAAAGGGCTGCCCGTCGTCCATGTCAAAGCGGCCCATCTGCTGCTTTCGGTTAACACAGGGTCAATGTATCGCCTGCAGACCTGGTCATGCAATCATGGGTGAGATCGGCCAGGCCTTGGGTTCATGCCGCCCGGCGCATCCAACCCGCTCGCTAGGGTGTTCTGACGATGCGCTGCCTTTTGGGTGTTCTTCCTCTGTTGCTCGGGTTTGCCGCGGCTCAACCGCTCCCTGCGGAGGTCTTTGAGCGGGACAAACAGTATGGCGACCACCCCAGGCAAGTGATTGATGTTGCGGCGCGACCGCTATCGGTCATGAAACCGGCGATTCTTTTTGTCCATGGCGGCGATTGGCAAGCGGGCGATAAGCGGCCGGCCACCAGCAAGTCGGCGTACTTCTTAAGCGAAGGCTTTGCCATGGCGTCGATGAATTACCGGCTCTTCCCTGAGGTCTCGCCGCGGGAGCAGGCGCAGGATGTCGCAGAAGCGGCGGTTTGGCTGGCACGAAACGCTGGACGCTACGGCATCGATCCCGAGCAGATCTTCCTCACTGGCCACGGTGCCGGCGCGCATCTTGTCGCTTTGGTGGGAACCGACCCCAGTTACCTCAAACCCTTCGGCGCCAAGCCTGGCGATCTTGGCGGTGTGATCACCCTCGATTCGGGTGCCTATGACATTCCTGCGCAGATGGAGCGGACCACTCAAGAAGCGCAATACGGCCGCACGCTCCGGCAGATCTTTACGCAGGACGCGGATTTGTGGCCAAGCCTATCGCCTGCCTACAAGGTTGATCAATCAGACGGCCTGCCGCCGTTTTTTGTCGTCTATACGCAAGAACGAGCGGACGCTCTGCGGCAAGCGCGCCCCTTTGCCAACGCATTGCGAAAGTCCGGCGGGATCGCGATGTCGTTCGAGGCGCCCGGGCTCACCCATAACAGCCTTTTCCGCCGCTTTGGCACAGTGAATGATGAGACGACGGAGGAAACCCTCAACTTCATTCGGCGCGAGGCGAACATTCCGATTCAACCGCTGACCCAGTTGGCCGAACGCAAAACACCCGCGATCAACTGGTATTTTTCCTTTGATGCTCCTGAAACTGATGAGATGCAGCGTCGATTATCGGGCACCGAGGTGACCGGTATCGTCACGCATAATGACCAACTCTATGCGGCGGTTTCGTCATGGAACGAAAGCGAAGCCCCCCAACGTGGTCAGATATTGAAACTGACCGGAGTGGAAGAGCATTGGAACCTCGAGCTGCAGATGCCGCGGCGATACACCCGCGCGTCGACCCTTCTACCCGTTAGCTTCACGACAAACGTGGACGGCTTACCGATCGACGAGGTGACCTATCTCTTCGTCGGTGCAGCCTATGAGAAGCCTGCTGATGAACCGGGTGCGGCGGGTCTTTTCATTCGGCCACCAAGTGGCGCATGGGCGAAGCAGACCATCGGTCAAAGCGACGACGGCGAACCAATGACATCGGTCCGAGCGATTGCCCCCTGGCGGGACCCAGAAACAGGTGTCGATCATGTCTTTATCGGTGCCGCTCCGTCCCCACTTGGCATCTATCGCGGGGCTGTTGATCCTGCCTTTCCCGGCGGCATTGGCTTTATGCCGACACCTGAGTTCGTGCCGTTGCCAGGCCAAGGGATCACCGGTTTCGCCGACTGCGGCGGTCATCTTTACGCATCCACCAACCAGCAGATTCTCGAGCGTCAAGATGGTGCGGAACCGCGCTGGGCTGTGGTCCTCGACCTCGCAGAAGACAGCGACATTCTTCCCTATGCAGCGGAACTCAACCCTCTTTGGCAAGAGCGCGAAGAGATCAAAGCTCTTCGCTGTGACAGAGCCCGCGGCGGCACCAATCTGCTTTTTCATGTTTACAACCGCGCCTGGCGATTTGTGCCCGGTGCCGGTGGCCCCCTGCCCGAGGCCAACATCGCCCAGCTTGTGCGCTCGATGACGGGGCGGACTGCGCACCTTGTCATGGCCCAAGACGCGACGCTGATGCGGTTTCTTGATGGGGATACGGAGGAATGGATCGGCCTCGAAATCCTCTACGACGAAGAATACCTTGAGACGTTTCCAGAGTTTCCCTATTGGGCCAGCGGTTTTGGCAAAGATGCATTCTATCTGGTCAGAACGGTGATCGGGGGCGTGACCCAGTTCAGGCTGGAATACCTGTCGGTCGTGGGAAACGATCCTTATCAACGGCCCCTTGCCCGGGTGCGCGACTTTGAAAAATCGCCGTTCGAGCGCGACAATGCGGTTTACGCTGCGGGGTTTGCCCCGTGGTTCGAACAGGTTGAGGGATCAGGCTGGATCACGCGCGGAGAGCGGTGATAAACTTTCTCCGCTGTCACACTTCTTAGGAGGCAGCGCGGCGTAAAATGGTCTAGACTGAAGGCGAAGAGCAAGCATCAGAAAGGTGCCGCGCGATTTCGAATCTGTGGCGAGAAACTGCTCAAGACCTACGCGTGGGCCTTTCAGCGGGGATGGGCGCCTTTGTGCGCCTGATCGGTGAGGGCCTACGGGCGGTTCCTTGGCGGCTTGGGCTGGCTCCACTCCTTACCTTGCTTTCAGCCGGTGTTACCTTGTTGATCCCGCTCTTGGTTTGGAACGCCAACCAGGCGCTGACGGTTTTTCCGGAAAAGGGCGTGGATCTCGCAGCGGCCGGTCGCCAACCGAACATTCTTATTCTCGCCGCTGATGGCACAAAGCTTGGAAGCCGCGGCAGCGATCTTGGGGAACCTGTCACGCTGAACGATCTGCCAGACCATCTGGTGGATGCGTTCCTATCCACCGAAGACAGACATTTTTATCGCCATCCTGGCTTTAATCCTTTTGCGCTTGTGCGCGCCACCCTGGCCAATTGGCGCGCTGGACGCGTTGTCCAGGGCGGCAGCACGATCACCCAACAACTGGTCAAGAATCTGTTCCTCTCTGGGGAGCAAACCTTGGCCCGCAAGCTCGACGAGCTGCATCTTGCGCTGTGGCTTGAAGCGAGGCTCTCGAAACAAGAGATCCTCGAGCTCTATCTCAACCGGATCTATCTGGGTGCGAACACATATGGTATCAGCGCCGCATCCGACGCCTATTTCTCAAAAACGCCGCAGGAGCTTGACCTAGGTGAGGCCGCACTCCTCGCGGGCCTTCCCAAAGCCCCGTCGGCTCTGGCGCCTCACACCAATCTCGAAGGAGCCCTCGCCCGCAGCCGCGAGGTGATCGACAATCTCCTGGAAACCCGGCGCATCGACGAGATGACAGCCATGGTCGCTAAGGCTGATGCACCGGCCCTAAGACCCCGGGGTGTGCGGAACACGGACGGTTATTTCCTCGATCATATCGCCGCCATTCTCCCAACACTGATTGATGACAAGGGCTATGACTTGGTGATCACGACCACGCTGGTTCCAGAAATTCAGACCGCGGGGGAAAACGCTATCCAAGAGGCGCTCTACACCGAGGACGCCATGCGAAAAGGTGCTGAGCAGGCAGCCCTGATCGCCTACGACAGCGATGGCGGAATCGTGGCCATGATTGGCGGCAAGAGCTATCCGGAAAGCCAGTTCAATCGCGCCACCCAAGCCCGCAGACAGCCAGGCTCCGCGTTCAAGCCTTTTGTCTATGCCGCCGCGATCGAGGCGGGGTTCGATCCGCAAACAGTGCTGGTGGACGGACCAGTCCAGGTCGATGGCTGGCAACCCACCAATTACCGCGAACGCTTTTTGGGCCCATTGCGGCTACGTGAAGCGCTCGCGCGTTCCTCGAACACAGCAACGGTGCAAATCACAGAAGCGGTTGGTCGCGGTGAGGTGATCAATGTGGCGCGCCGCGCAGGCCTCAACAGTGCCCTCGAGCCGCATCCTTCCTTGGCCTTGGGCGCCTTTGAGGTGCCCCTCGATGAATTGACGGCGGCTTATCTGCCTTTTGCGCATCAGGGCGAAATTCGTGATCCCCATAGCATCAAGACGATCAGCACAAGGAGCGGAGACGTTCTTTATGAGTGGGAACCAGCGACACCGAGCCAAGTCTTTAGCGTCAAAACAGCGGATCGGATGTCGGATCTTTTGCGTTTTGTCACCACGAACGGCACAGGAAGTGCCGCACGGGTTCCCGGTTTAGAGGTCGCCGGGAAAACCGGGACGACCAATGAATGGCGCGATGCCTGGTTTGTCGGCTATTCCGCGCACCTCACAGTCGGCGTCTGGGTTGGAAACGATGACTATGAGCCCATGAACAAAGTGTCGGGTGCCACCTACCCTGCACGCGTTTGGAGCAGTTTTATGCGCACAGCACATGAGGCTGCGGGTTTTGAAACCAAACCCCTGTTGATGGACGAGCGCGTTCCGGTTGCCGACCCTGATCTTTGGCAACTGGCGGGCACCTACGCTGTTTTGAAACAAGACCTCGGCCGCCATGCCTATGGCGCAGGACCAACCCGCGAACGTCGGCGATCACTTCCATCGCTTTACGGACTGATTAAGCGGCAAACGGTGGTGGGCCGGATCGCAACAGACGATCAGAACGGTGAGTACCAACCCTAATCGGACAGGATCGGCGACAAGAGCGTATCGATGTGCTCGGCTCCGCCCACGAACTCCACCACCCAAAGGTCTGGATCAAAAGAGCGTTCCTGCGCCAAGAGACGGTCAGCCTCATCTTCTGGCAACGGATTTGGTGACATGCGCCGCCAGCCTCGGTCACCATCGTGTTGGGCTTCGGTGAGGAGCGTCACCTGCCGTCCAGCAAGCCATTTGATGCAAATTATGCCGCCTTCGGCATGGCCCTTCTGGATCACGGTGTAGATCAGGCCGCGCGCCACAGCCTGTCGACCGAGCGCGGCGACCTGGATATCGCTCCGCAGCCGCGCTTGCATGGATCAAGCGGCCGATCGTTTCGGCGATCGCATGCCGGTCTCGTCATCCCGATGGGCACCAACGCTTTGTGGCAAAACAGAAAGGGTGACATGCGCGCGGGTGCCTAAGCCCACTTCTGATTCGATGGTCAGGTCGCCTCCATGCGCGCGTGCCAAAGCGCGGGTGAGCGCCAGTCCAATACCGCTGCCTTTCGTGCCCCGAACGCCCGTTTGGTGGGCTTGATAGAACCTTTCGCCGACGCGTTTGAGATCCGCAGGGCTGATCCCGATCCCCGTGTCTTCGACCGTGATCCGCAAGGCGCCGTTATCGTCATGGGCCCTGACCGTCAGGCCGCCTTTTCCGGTGAACTTCACGGCATTGTTCAAGAGATTGAGGACCACCTGCCGGAGGACTTTGGGATCAATCCGCATGGCGCCGAGATCCTGCGGCACCAGGTTACGGATCGTCAGACCAGCACGATCAGCATCAAGCCGCACCATGCCTATACAGGAGGCGATGACGCTCCGCGGTTCAATAAGCTCGGGCTGGAGCTGCCATCGCTCGGCCTCCGCCTTGGAGAGATCAAGCAGATCGTTGACCAAGGACAGGACGTGTTGGCCGCTTTCCTGAATGACCCGGGCGTAATCGCGGTAACGGCGGTCGCCAAGAGGACCAAAGCTCTCCTGGCGCAAAGCATCCGCGAACCCAATCACGGCATTAAGGGGCGTTCGCAGCTCATGGCTCACATCGGCCAGTTGGTCAGCGGGCAGGCCAATCGCCGTCGACGGCACAGGCGACGGTCGATCATTCGCAACACGCCGATCGCAGATCGTTGTTCTGAGCGACCCCTTGCTGCGCCGTTCGATCAGGAGGTCGACTTCATCAACCAGCGCATCACGGCGCAGCACAGTGGAGACCTTGGCATGGCCTTTCACCATCGCTTTGCTGAGCGCGCCCAGGAGATTCGGGTGACCTTTCGAATCGATAAGTTCTGTCAGTTGAAGACCGCGCAGGCGTCCCGGTGCTTTGCCAAGAAAGTCCCAGCTCGACTCAGAGCTGCTGGTGATCGCTCCAAACGCATTTTGTTCGAGAATCAGCGGCCGCACATCTTCCGGCGCATGGCTTTGAAAAGCCTTGGTTTTCGAAGAATTAGAGGGGTTTTGTCTGAGAGTCGCAGTCATGCGTTAACTCTATGGCGGCTGACCTTAAATGTTCCTGAACGACGATCATCCATGATCAGCTTGGGTGCGGGGGTTCTTTAAGGGTGGGAGTCCAACCATGCGGCAAACGTCGATGGACAAATTAGGGGTTCAGAATTCTGCCTCCATCGGCAACAAGGCCGGTGGTGAGGGTTCTGCGACAGAACAGGTTCGGGAGCGCATGATGGCGTTGAAGTCATTGGTCACGGGTGCTGTGGCGTTGACGGTCGCAATTGCCGGAACGGCTGGTGCGGCACCCAAAAAAGAAAAAGCTGCCGATATCACCGGTGCAGCGCTGATCGAGCTTGCGGCGGAACCTTATATCCAGTTTCGCCAGGACGTCGATGAGGTCGGCAAACAGATGCCGAAAAACACGACCATGATGCGCGATGCGCATTATCGCCTCGCCTCGCATGATCAAATGGCGCTCGCTGGGGCGTGGATCGCTTATGCTGCGATGGTGGCAGCCGACGAACCAGCATTCGCCAATTCGGTGGCTGATCGTATTCGTCGCCGTGGCGGTGCCGATGGTTTCATCAAAGACATCCAAGAAAACCCCGGCATCGTGCGCAATCTTCCTGGGTCTCAAGATGCTGTGTCCGCTGTTCTGGCGTTCGCAGCCGGCGACGCTGCGAAAATCAAAGGCGTCGGCGACTCCTTCATCTCCGAGGCCTATTCCATGCAAAAAGCGGCATGGGCGCGACGTGAGCTTGCGGAACGCGGCATGGAGCGGGTCGACAATGCCCTGGCCTTTGCCGCCCGGCGCGGGTTCGATGACACACCTGAGGTGAGAAGCAAAACCACCCGTCGCGGCGTCAAGGTCCCTAACCTTGAGGCCCATGACGATTGGGCGACCACGTGGTCAGATGACAAAGTTCAGCTCTCGCAGGTGCGTGCCGGTTCGATTGTCACCAAAGCGCTCGTGCTTGGCGCCCACTACGCGATGGACGAGGCGGATACCGAGGTGATGGCGTCGTTTGGCACCTCAGCCCGCTCACAGCGTTGCTTCTCGAACGCCAAGCTGAACCTCGATCAGTGCATCGCCGCAACGCGCACGCCTTATGAGGAAGCTTTCTGTCTCGGCCAACACGCACTCAATGACATGTCGTCATGCGTGGGTTGGCCAGCCGCCGCAGGCTCAGCGGGATCGTAAGGCCTCACCTCGTCATTCGACGGGCAACCAAAAGACGTCGTGCCACCTGGTCACGGCGTCTTTGCGTGTCTAGCTCCGCGACATGACCAACGAGATCCCACCCTTTGATGCTATCGCCGACGATTTTGCCTTCATCGACGATTGGGACGAAAAATATCGCTACATCATTGATTTGGGCCGACGCTTGCCGGCGCTCACGGACGCCGAGCACCGCGACGAGAACAAGGTCCGAGGCTGCGCAAGCCAGGTGTGGTTGGTTTTTGATCAGAACCCAGAGACGATCACGTTCCGCGGCGACAGCGATGCTGCGATCGTCAAAGGCCTTGTGGCCCTCATGGTCAGTCTGTTCTCGGGGAAAACCAAAGCGGAAGTGGAGGCCATCGATGCGCAAGCAAAACTCGCTGAGATCGATTTGCAGGACCACATCACACCGCAACGATCAAATGGCGTCGCGAGCATGATCAAACGGATCAAAGCCGAGGCGCTTTCGTGAAACCACGGCGTTCACGGTTGATCACAAGACCAAACTCGGCACGACGATCTTTAACGAGACAATCAGTTCACAGAAGCGTGGCGTTCGTTCTCTAAGCCATCGCGTTTTTCTGCTTCGGTGTCGCGATAAAAAGTATAGCTGAGCGTGATCTCGCGAACATCATCAAGGTTGCGTTCATCATCAAGTTCTGGATCGATGAAATAGGTGACAGGCATCAGCATGCTCTCACCGGGCTCAAGCCTTTGTTCGGTGAAGCAGAAACACTCAACCTTCATGAAATAAAGGCCCGCTTTTGCAGGTTGCACATTGTAACTCGCCTTGCCGATGACAGGCTTGTCGGAGATGTTCGTCGCTTCGTAATAGGCAAGACCGGTCTCCCCGATGCGAAGCTCTTGGGTGACCTGGGCCGGTTTGAACTCCCAGGGCAATCCCTGGGCGCGGGACGCATCAAACCGTACCGTGATCTTCCGTCTTAAGACTTCATTGGAGGAGCGCTCTGCGACTTGCGTGGTGCCGCCCCATCCGGTGACCCGGCAAAATGTCTCGTAGAGCGGAACAGCGGCGTAGGCGAGCGCCAGCATCCCTGCCACGCCAGCTGCGACCGAGCCAGCGACCCTGAGATTGGGGTCGATTTTCACAAAGCACCGCCGCCAGCTGCTTCAAGGTTCTCAGCAAGACGGAGAAATGTTGTCAGGTACACAAGCAAGACAAAGCCCGCCACCGCAAGCGCAATGGTGATGTTGCGGCGGCCACGTGCTTTCAACTCTTGCGGGCTGGGTATGTGATGCTCCCCAGTCGGAAGACCTTCGCGTGCTTCGGTGAGACCAGGGGCCGCGGATGGACGCTGTTCCTCATGCGCAGGGGCCATGGATTGGTTCTCATCAACCATGCAAACCTCCCCAGTGTTCGATCAAAAGAGCGAGAAAATGCGCGAACAGATAAAAGATTGAAAAGCCGAACAATCCACTCGCGCCTTGGTTATCCGTGGACCGATAAAGAGCATAGGCGCGACGGAGGAACTCAGCCCCCAAAACGATTGACGTGACGAGATACACCTGCCCTGCCATGGCTGACAGCGCGATAAGGGGTGCACCAAAAACCAGCACGAGGCTGTAAATCAAGATTTCGAGCCGCGTGTGCGAGTCACCTTTCACGTTCGGCATCATAGGAATTCCGGCGGCATCATAGTCGTCGCGTTTCATAAGGCCGAGCGCCCAAAAATGGGGCGGCGTCCAGACAAAAATCAGGGCAAAGAGAAACCATGATTCAAGAGGGGCTGAACCCGTCACCGCGGCATACCCCACCACCGGCGGTAAAGCGCCGGCAGCACCGCCGATCACAATGTTTTGCGGCGTCCTGCGCTTGAGCAACATCGAGTAGACGACGACATAAAAACCAATCGTCACAGCAAGGAGCAAAGCGGCCAAGTAACCGCCCGACAAAGCCAACAGCCATACCGACAAAGCGGACAAGACGAGGCCTAGAGCGAACGCCTCGGCCGCGGGCACTTTGCCCATGGGGATGGGGCGTCCCGCGGTGCGGGCCATACGGCCGTCAATATCGCTGTCCCACCACATGTTGAGGGCCGCCGATGCGCCTGCGCCAAGGGCAATGGCGATCACCGAAAGAAGCGCGAGGCCCCAATTGTCGATGGGGCCGGGTGCCACCACCATCCCCACCAGAGCGGTAAAGATCGAGAGGCTCATCACCCGGGGTTTGAGGAGCGCCGCGTAATCCTCCGGCAAGGCGGTCAAATGGGGCGGTGTTTCGCCAAAGGCTGCTTCGCGTGTATCGGTCATGGCTGGCGGATCATGTCCTTTATCAATTGATGGGGCTCTCTAGCCCAGAATGTCGAGCGCCGCGCCCTTGGATCAAGGACGCGGCGACGCAGTGTCCCATGGGCCGCAAGCCTACTTGATCTTCGGCAGTTCATTGAACTGGTGGAACGGAGGAGGGCTTGGCAACGTCCATTCAAGCGTTGTTGCGCCCTCACCCCAAGGATTGTCGCGGCCCTGACCCGACCGACGGAAGACAAAGGCCTCCACCAAACCAGCCAGCCAAATGAACATGGCAACGAGCGTCACATAGTAACCATAGGTCGAAATCTCGTTCCAAAAGGCAAAGTCAACCGGATAATCGATATAGCGCCGCGGCATGCCCTGAAGGCCGAGGAAGTGCTGCGGGAAGAAGATCAGGTTCACGCCCGCGAACATCACCCAGAAGTGCAGCTGCCCAATGATCTCGCTGTAAGCGCGACCGAACATCTTTTCGTGCCAATAATACCAGCCGGCAAAAATCGCGAACACAGCACCAAGGCTCAACACATAGTGGAAGTGCGCGACGACATAATAGGTGTCGTGGAAGTAGTGATCGATCCCTGCATTCGCGAGAACCACGCCCGTGACACCGCCGACCGTGAAGAGGAAGATGAAGCCAACAGCCCAAAGCATGGGCACCTTAAAGTCGATCGACCCGCCCCACATGGTCGCGATCCACGAGAAGATTTTCACCCCGGTCGGGACCGCAATAACCATCGTGGCAGCCACGAAATAGGCCTTCATATCGACCGATAGTCCCACCGTGTACATATGGTGTGCCCAGACGATGAACCCGATGAACCCGATCGCCACCATCGCATAGGCCATGGCCAAGTAACCAAAAACAGGCTTCCGGGAGAACGTCGCAACAATGTGGCTGATAATGCCAAAGGCCGGAAGGATGAGGATATAAACCTCAGGATGACCAAAGAACCAAAAGAGGTGTTGGTAGAGAATAGGATCACCGCCGCGGGCCGCATCAAAGAACGCGGTGTCAAACATCCGATCGGTGAGAAGCATGGTGATCGCACCGGCAAGCACAGGCAGCGACAAAACAAGAAGGAAAGCTGTCACCAACACAGCCCAAGCAAACAAGGGCATTTTGTGGAGCGTCATGCCCGGCGCCCGCATGTTGAAGATCGTGGTGATGAAATTGATGGCGCCAAGAATTGAGCTTGCTCCGGCAAGGTGGAGCGACACGATCAAGAGATCCATGGCGGGCCCGCCTTGGGTCGAGAGCGGCGGATAGAGCACCCATCCCCCCCCATAACCAAGTTGGCCGGATGCACCGGGTGCGAACATTGATAAGAACAACAGCGTGGCCGATGACCCGTAGAGCCAGAACGAAATATTGTTCATGCGCGGGAACGCCATATCGGGCGCACCAATCATGATGGGCACGAACCAGTTACCAAACCCGCCAATAAGTGCTGGCATCACCATGAAGAAGATCATGATGAGCCCATGATAAGTGATCAGCACATTGTAGAAATTTTTCGCCGCTTCGACGTCACCGCCCGTGAATGCGGTAAGAGGACCAATGCCAGGCTCGCCCAGCTCAACTCGCATCAAACCCGACATCGCGCCACCGACGACGCCAGCAAGGATCGCAAAAATCAGGTAGAGAAGACCGATGTCCTTGTGATTGGTCGAATAAAACCAACGGACAAAAAAGCTGGGCGGGGCGCCGTGATCATGATCATCGGCATGGGCCTCAGCGGCGTTATCGACAAACTCCGTGGTGCTCATTGATCGTTCCTCACTTCAATGCGGCGGTCACAACCGCGTCGGCTTCCGGGGCTGAAGCCAATTCTTGGTCAGCAAACATAGGCTCGAGGCCTTCAAACTCGCGGCGCTCATCGACCCAAGCCTCAAACTCGTCGCGCGACACAACGCGCACGGAAATCGGCATAAAGGCGTGGTCTTTTCCGCAAATCTCAGAGCACTGACCATAATAAGTGCTCTCTTGTTCCGTGTAAAACCATGTTTCGTTGAGGCGCCCTGGAACGGCATCAATTTTGACGCCAAAATTAGGGATGGTCCACGAATGAATGACGTCACGTGCCGTGGTGATCACCCGAACCGTTTCACCCGCCGGTACGACGATGTCATTGGTGGTCGCCAAGCGATAAAGCTCGGGGCCCGACTGCTCCTCAGGCATGATCAGCGCATCGAACTCGAAATCACCGAAGTCAGGATAGCTGTAGGCCCAACCCCATTGATATCCCGTGGCCTTCAGCGTGATGGATGGCGACGGCACCAATTGGGCTTGGTCGGCGCCAAAAAGGCCGAGCACCGGTTTTCTGCCTACCCGTGTCCGGCCGGCAGCGATTTGAAGCCTCTCACCCACCGCCAACGGACTTTCTAAGGTCACAAGCACCACATCTTCGCCGAGGTCGGACACCTCATAGTCATCGCCCGCATCAAGCATCCGGCGGGCGCCGTCCGCCCCGATGGCACGCACCTCAACATGACGCGACTTCACCACCCGGCGCGACGGAGGAAAATCATTTTCAAAGGCATACTCGGTGACCGTGGTCGACGCTTCGTAGTTGTGCGTTTGCGTGTCAGGCATCTTGTCCTCAATGAAGAGAAGATCAAAGGACGGCACCGCGATAATCAGCAGAATGAACACAGGCACAATCGTCCATGCCACCTCCGCGGTCGTGTTGTGGGTAAACTTGGCGGGCTCAGGGTTGGACCGCTTGTTGTACCGCACCACCACCCAGACAAGCAGGGCGAGGATAAAGAAGCTGATCCCAAGCTTCATCGGCACCAAGATATTGTCGTAAAAAGAATGGATTTCTTCAGCAACGGGCGTGGCCGCGGCGCGCAGTCCGATGCCGGTTGGATCGGGACGGTCCACCTCATTGGCTAAGGTGCTTGCTGATTCTTGCGCGAAGCTTGGCTCAGCAACAACAACGAAGGTCAGAAGGGCCGCGATGATGGCGGGCGAGAGGAAGCGGGTCATAGTGCCTCTAATAGGGTCTGACTCTAAATATTGTCGCCCCCTTTAAGCTGGTTTTATCGTCGCAGAACCCCTCAACTGCGCGTCGAGGAGAGATTTTTAGCGAACGCTTGCCAAGCAGGGGCAGCCATCCCCAGGTTGATGGTTCAGAACTGCAAAAGGCCCCTCGCCCATGTCCTCGTTTTTCTTTTCAGAGACTGATCTCGACGAAGCACGCGCCCGCGCGATTTTGGAGGGCTCGCTTCAGGGAGCTGATGATGGGGAATTGTTCCTCGAATATGCCCAGTCAGAGAGCTTTGTTTTCGATGATGGTCGTTTAAAAACAGCGTCTTACGATACAACCCAAGGCTTTGGCCTGCGGTCTGTATTGGGGGAGACTGTCGCCTTTGCTCACGCCAGTGATCTCTCCGAGGCGGCGTTGAAAAGGGCCGCCGGCGCGGTGGAAGCGGTCAAACGAGGCCATGGCGGGACACTCGCGGCAGCACCACCCAAAACCAACCGTCACCTTTACGTCGCCGATGATCCCCTTGCGGCCGTTCCCTTCGACGTAAAGACCAAGCTTCTCCAAGACATTGATGCCTACGCCCGCGACAAGGATCCGCGGGTGAGCCAAGTGTCAGCGTCGTTGTCCGGTGAATGGGTGCATGTCGAAATCATGCGCGCCGATGGCGAGTCGGTTCGCGATGTCCGACCCTTGGTTCGGCTGAACGTCTCTGTCACCGCCCAGGACGGCGATCGGCGCGAGACGGGGTCGACCGGCGCCGGGGGCCGCGAGACCTACACCCGCCTGTTGGACCCTGACTTCTGGCAAGGACAAGTCGACGAGGCGCTGCGGATGGCGCTCATCAACCTCCAGGCCGAGGCAGCGCCAGCGGGCGAAATGGAAGTTGTGCTTGGTTCGGGATGGACCGGCGTTCTGCTTCACGAGGCGGTTGGCCATGGTCTGGAGGGTGACTTCAATCGCAAGAAAACCTCCGCCTTCGCTGACCTTTTGGGTCAACAGGTGGCCGCCAAGGGCGTCACCGTGATCGACGACGGCACGATCGAGGGCCGACGCGGCTCACTGACCGTTGACGATGAGGGCACGCCAACTGCGCGGACGGTCCTTATCGAGGACGGGATCCTGAAGGGCTTCATGCAGGACCGCATGAACGCACGCCTTATGGGTGTTGAAGCCACCGGCAATGGCCGCCGGGAAAGCCACAGCCACGCACCAATGCCCCGGATGACCAACACTTTTATGTTGGGCGGGGACAAACCACGCGAAGAACTGATCGAGAGCGTGAACGACGGAATTTTTGCTGTGAATTTCGCCGGCGGCCAGGTGGATATCACCTCGGGCAAATTCGTCTTTAACTGCACCGAGGCCTATCGGATCCAAAACGGAAAGCTTGGCGCGCCTCTGAAGAACGTGGCCCTGATCGGTGATGGGCCCTCGGTGATGCGGAAAGTGTCGATGATCGGCAACGACTTTGCCCTCGACCCGGGGATCGGTGTGTGCGGCAAGGGCGGCCAAGGCGTGCCCGTCGGCGTGGGTCAACCCAGCCTCAAGATTGATGCACTCACGGTCGGCGGCGCGGGTTAGGCCGCGGCCGCATCCTGGTGCATGGCGAGGATCGCCCGGTAAGCGGCGTTCACGTTGGCAGCTTCGACCTGGGCACGCTTGATCGCGTCGGCATTGCAGCCGCGGGCAGCCAAGGCATCGGGATGGCACTCTTTCATGCGTTGGCGCCATGCTGACTTGACCTGCGCCATGCTGGCATCTTGAGCCACGCCGAGCACACCACTTGGATTGGCAAGGCCAGAGTTCCGTGCCGGACGTTTGGGCGGCTCAAAGCGGTGGCGCGGCCCGCGCGCTTGGAATGGCTGGCGTTCCTGCCGCTCGCGTTGCGGGGACCGCGGCGTTGCCGACACCTCGTCGCCCAACATGACCGCCGAAATGCTCGCGCGATTGATGGCGATTTCGCCCTTTTGTGTTTTGACCATCAAAAACGGGCTGCTGCCGACAAAAAGACTGTTGATCGTCGCGGTCTTTGGCAGGCGAAGCGACCCTTTGAAGGAGCGGCCATCGCAAAGCTGAATCTCGACACGGCGCGAGACCATCGATGGCTTGAGCTTAGCTGGTCCAAACATTGGCTTGGGTCCTCCTGATGACCCGGTCTATGCAGAGCGTGTGCCGCCTCCTCTCGTCACCCGCTTTGCGCCATCGCCCACCGGGCGCCTGCATCTTGGCCATGCCTACTCCGCCCTGCTCAACTTTGACCTGGCCAAAAGCCTGGGCGGCAGCTTTCGCGTGCGCATCGAAGACATCGACCAAACCCGCTGTCGGCCTGAGTTTGAAGACGCCATTCGTAAGGATTTGTTATGGTTAGCGATTGAGGCCGATGGTGACATTCCACGCCAATCTGAACGCTTCGATCTTTACCAAACCGCCCTGATGGAATTGGCGGACCGGGGTCTGATTTATCGCTGTTTCAAGACGCGAGCAGAACACCATGCCGCACTTTCAGCGCCCCAAAACGGCACACCGGTGCAGCCTGCATGGCAAATGGCAACAGGCCCGCTGATTGCGAAGGATGAGCAGCGTTTGCTCGACGACGGGCGCGCCTTTGCCTGGCGGCTTGATGCCAAAAGAATCGCAAGAACGCTCGGTGCAGCAGCGATCAGCTGGCGTGAATCCATCGATGGCCAGGCGGATATTCAGCACGCCATAGATCTTTCGGTGCTCACTGATGACGTGATCGCACGCAAAGATGTTCCGACCAGCTATCACCTGGCATCGGTTGTCGATGATGCCGCGCAAGGCGTGACGTTGGTGTGGCGCGGCGAAGATCTTCAGGACGCCATCCCTCTTCACCGCGTCCTCCAGGAGCTTCTTGGATTGCCCGCACCTTCCTACCGGCATCACCGGCTGATCACCGATGCAAAGGGCCGTCGCCTTGCCAAACGCGACAAAGCTGAGACCCTTGCGGCTCTTCGTGAAGCAGGCACAACGCCAGCAGATGTTAGGCGGCGACTGGGGCTTCCGATAGCGGATGAACCGATCTGACGCGGCGCAAACGCTCAACCGCCCATAGACGCCTTAGGCCGTCTTCCATGGCATCGAGCTTCCGATCAAAAGAGAGATCATCGCGTTTGTCTTCGACCAGACTGCACGCATAGGCGACGGTTGTCCGCTCACGTCTGAAAGCATCACCAGTATCCCTGAAGCTCAGCCCAAAGACAACATGCACAAGATACATGGCCACCTGACGCGCGAATGCGATGTCGGTCTGAGACCTACTCTTTGCAAGAAGCTCCGCCCGCGACACGTCGAACGTTCGACTGGTGACGTCAATCACCATTTCTGCCGCGATTGCAAACTCATCCCGCTCGTGCGGCAAATCCCATGCGCGCATTGCGTATCCCCTTCGACCTGATCCCGTCCTCTCGACCATAGAGTATGCAAACACTCTGGGGATAAGATTCTCAGATTGATACAGATGAATTTTGTTGTAATTTTGATGAACCGTATAAAGAATTTGTTTAGAAAAGAGATCCTTGTAAGGTTAACCCGTTCAGCACGCTTCTGCGCAAACGGATTAAGAATTGAGGGATTCGAGTTCTGCAATTACTGTCCCTGCAATGGTCTCGGCGACATCCGCGACGGAAAGACTGGTTTTCTCGCCTGTGGCCCGCTGTTTCCACTCGACCTCACCTGCTGCGAGCCCACGGGGGCCGACGGTCAGTTGATGCGGAACGCCGCACAGGTCCATGCGCGCAAACTTCTCGCCTGGACGATCGCTGCTATCATCATAAAGCACCTCAAGCCCCACCGCTTCGAGTTTCGCCTCAATCGATGCGCAGAGCGCATCACAGGCCGCGTCCCCCACCTTGAGATTGATTACAGAAACGTGAAAAGGTGCCACCGTGATTGGCCACTTGGGACCGTCGTCGTCGTGATGCGCCTCGATCAAAGCGCCAAGCAGTCGCGAGACTCCGACACCGTACGAGCCCATTTCAAGATCGACCTCCTTGCCTTCATCCGTCTGAACACGGGCTTTCATCGGATGTGAGTACTTCGTGCCGAAATAAAAGATGTGGCCGACCTCGATACCGCGGCGCTCGCGCCGGTCGTCTTCGGCCACCTCGCGATAGGCATCCTCATCATGCATTTCATCGGTTGCTGCATAGAGGCTCGTCCACGCATCAAAGATCGGGCCGAGGTCGCCTGCGAAGTCGGTATCGGCCCGGGGAACAGAAAGCTCCGTCAAGTCTTTATGAAAAAAGACATCGCTCTCGCCATTCTCCGCAAGCACGACAAACTCATGGCTCAAATCACCGCCAATGGGGCCAGGATCTGCTTTCACCGGAATGACACTTAACCCCATGCGGTGAAACGTCCGGAGATAAGCGACAAACATCTTGAGATAGGACAGCCGCGCCGCCTCGGGGCTGATATCAAAGCTGTAGGTATCTTTCATCAAGAATTCTCGGCCCCGCATGACGCCAAAGCGCGGGCGCACCTCATCGCGGAACTTCCATTGGATATGGTAGAGAAGCTTTGGCAATTGCTTGTAGGATTTGATATATGCACGGACGATTTCCGTGATCATCTCTTCGTTGGTTGGGCCGTAGAGCATGTCGCGATCATGCCGGTCCTTTATACGGAGCATTTCAGGGCCGTAGGCATCGTACCGGCCGCTTTCGGACCACAGGCTGGCCGGCTGGATCGTTGGCATGAGAAGCTCAATCGCGCCTGCTCGGTCTTGCTCCTCGCGCACGATCGCTTCGATTTTTCGCAGCACCCGAAGCCCGAGGGGCAACCAAGCGTAAATTCCTGCCGCTTCTTGGCGAACCATACCGCTGCGGAGCATCAACCGATGGGATGCAATTTGCGCTTCCCCTGGCGTTTCCTTGAGGGTCGGGAGGTAAAAGTCTGAAAGGCGCATGGCGGATCCTAGAACCGAGATGGTGGGTTGTCTCCGCTCTGTTCCGGATGGGATCGCTGGCGTCAACGCCTCATCGCGCTCGCGCTAGCAGGTGAGGGCCTGCAGCCGTTTGGTCGCCGCCCGCGCCAACGAGGCCGTTTGCGCACGATCGAGGGTTTGGAGCACACCCCTCTCCACGATACGCCGACCTTCAACAAAAAGATCGCGCACGCGATGGGGGCCGGTCAAAATAAGCGCCGCCACGGGATCCCAAGCGCCTAGACCGCCCCATTCATCAAGGCTCCAGACCGCGATATCAGCGCGTTTGCCGATCTCCAAAACACCACAATCGTCTCGACCGAGCACCTTAGCGCCGCCGCGCGTCGCAAGTTCAAGCGCCGTCCGCGGCTCCATTTCTGCGGCGCCGCCCTTCACCCTTTGCAGCATCAACGCGTGCCGCGCCTCCGCCAAAAGATGGCCCGAATCGCTCGACGCCGAGCCGTCCACCCCCAAACCAACGCGGATGTCATGGTCACGCATCGACGCGATGGGCGCGATCCCGCTACCAAGGCGGCAATTGGAGTACGGACAATGGGCCACACCGGTCTTGGTGCGCGCGAAAAGATCCACCTCTTCGTCATCAAGCTGGACACAGTGGGCGTGCCAGACATCATCACCGACCCAGCCTAGCTCCTCCGCATACTGCCCAGGCCGGCAACCGAAATGCTCAAGCGAATATCGCACATCCTCGTCGTTTTCGGCCAGGTGGGTGTGGAGGAGAAGTCCATGCTTGCGGCCAAGCTCTGCACTTTGAACCATAAGCTCTTTGCTGACGGAAAAAGGGGAGCACGGCGCAATCGCCACCTGCACCATCGCGCCGGGTTCAGCTTCGTGGAACGCCGTGATCACCCGCTCACAATCAGCAAGGATCGCGTCTTCATCCTCGACCATGCTGTCAGGCGGAAGGCCGCCTTTGCTTTCGCCGATGCTCATGCTGCCGCGGGTCGCATGAAACCTGACACCAACACTTTGCGCCGCGGCTATGGTGTCGTCGAGCTTCACACCTTCGGGGTAGAAGTACTGATGATCCGACGACATGGTGCAGCCGGAAAGGGCGAGCTCAGACAGCCCCACTTGTGCGGCGAGCGCAAAGTCTTCGGGGCGAAGCTTTGGCCAAATCTGATAAAGAGCAGTCAACCAACCGAAAAGCGGTTTGCTTGCGCCTTGCGGCACCGCGCGGGTGAGCGACTGAAAAAGGTGATGATGGGTGTTCACAAGGCCCGGCGTCACCACACAGCCCCGGGCATCCACCACGGCGACTTCGCTTCCAACCGCGGGAAGCGCATCAGCCCCGCCGACGTCTGTCACCACGCCGTCCGTGGCGAGAACATAACCGCCAGAAATCTCGCGGCGGTTCTCGTCCATGGTGACAACGACATCGGCATCTTTGATCAGTGTGCTAGAGATGACGAGGCTCCTTCACGATCAGGCATCAGAAGATTGAGGGTGACAGCCAGGAAAGCGGCTGGAACAACGCCGGACGTCATGAGGATCCGCGGCAGCTCTGGCAAGCCCGCCACCGCGCCCGGCTCGAGCTGCAGCCCCAGACCAACAGAGATCGCAAGAGCTGCAATCAGGAGATTGCGCTGGTTCCAGGTCACCGATGACAGCATCGAGATCCCTGCCCCGGCCACCATCCCAAACATGATGATGACGCTGCCGCCCAGCACCTCGATCGGAATCGAAATAATCACGGCACCGATTTTCGGCACGATCCCGCAAACAATAAGAAAGACGGCGCCAAGCGCCACGACATGGCGGCTCATCACCCCCGTCATCGCGACCAGGCCGACATTCTGGCTAAACGAAGAGTTCGGAAGCGCACCGAACAAAGCCGCGAGCGCGGTGCCGAAACCATCGGCCGCCACCGCCCCTGTCAGCTCTTTGTCGGTGGCTTGACGACCTGCGCCGCTCTCGGCGATCGCGCTGACATCGCCAATGGTCTCGATGCCCGAAACCAGCACCATGGCGCAGAACCCCGCCACCGCAGCAAAGGTGAATTGAAGGCCAAAGGGCATGAGTTGCGGCGTGCTGAGCCATGACGCTTCACCCACCGCGCCAAAATCGACCCGGCCAAGGGCCAAGGCCACAAGGTATCCGGCGATCAGCCCCAAAAGAACGGAAGCCGTCCCTAGAAGGCCCTTCGAAAAGATCCGCAAGCCGAGGGTGACGACAATCGTCACCACCGCCAATGACCAAGAGAGCGGCGCGCCATAGGCGGGCGTTCCAATCGCGGGAACGCCGCCAGCCGCATACTGAATACCCACCCGGACAAGGGATAAGCCAATCAAGAGAACGACGATCCCCGTCACAAGGGGCGGCAACGCAAAGCGCAAGCGCTTCACGAACGGCGCAAGAGACAAATGGAACAATCCGCCCACCAGCGCCCCGGCGAACAGGATCGACAACCCCTCCGTTCCCTTCCCAGCGACCAGGGGCAGCATCATCGGTAAAAAAGCAAAGCTTGTTCCCTGCACGATGGGCAGGCGCGCGCCAACTGGGCCGAACCCGTGGGTTTGGCCCAAGGTCGCAAGACCAGCGAACAGCATGCTGGCCTGCACCAGCCGGACAACTGCACCTTCATCGCCGGTTCCAAGACCAGCAGCGCCCGCCACCAAAAGCGCCGGGGTCACATTACTGACGAACATCGCGAGGATATGTTGGATGCCGAGGGGGATCGCCTCGGATAAGGGCGGAAAATGATTGGGATCCCGCTTGGGATCGACCGTCTCATCAACCGTCGTCATGCGGCATCAATGAAGATGAACTTGGCCAAGAAGACGGCGGCCAAGACCATCACCCCGCCCGACAACTCCTTGATCCGGCCGGAGCCGATCTTGAGAACCGCGAAGGTCACAAAACCAAATCCGAGGCCGGTGGCGATAGAATAAGTCAGCGGCATACTGATCGCCGTCACCACCACCGGGACAAAACTCGTCACATCATCCCAGTCCGTCGCCGCCAATCCGCTGGCCATAACGCAGCCGACGAAAACGAGCGCGGCACCCGTGGCATAGGGGCCAACCGACTGGGCAAGGGGTGCAAAGAACAGCGCCAAGAGAAAAAGGCTCGCCACCACCACGGCGGTCAAACCCGTTCGTCCACCTGCCCGCACGCCCGCGGCGCTCTCAACATAGCTGGTCACCGACGACGTGCCGATGAGCGAGCCAATGAGCGTCGCCGAACTGTCCGCGATCAGGGCGCGGTTAAGGCGCGGAAGCTTGCCATCTTCGTCAAGAAGATTGGCCTTGCTTGCGACCCCGACAAGCGTCCCAGCGGTGTCAAACATGTCAACGAACAAGAAGGAGATGATGACAGTGGCAAGCGCCAGTTCCGCCGCGGCCGCTATATCGAGCGCCAGGAATGTCGGGGCCAGGCTCGGCGGCGGGGAGCCCACCCAGTTAAGATCCGTGAGCCCAAAAAGCGCAGCAACGATCGTCGCACCGATCATGCCGATCAAAATGCCGCCCGGCACTTTGAGGGTTTCCAAAATTCCGATCGCCAAAAAGCAGACAACACCAAGAACAAGCACCGGTGAGCTCAAATCCCCTAAGCCCACAAGCGTCGCGGGGTTATCCGCCACGATCCCCATGCTGCTCAGGCCAATGATGATCAGAAAAAGGCCGATGCCGGCTGAGATCGCCATCTTGAGCTCGCGCGGGATCGCGTTGATCACCCATTCCCGAACTGGCAACACACTCAGCACAATGAAAATCACACCAGAGATGAAGACAGCGCCAAGGGCAGTCTCCCAAGGCAACCCCAAGCCAAACACAACGCCATAGGTGAAAAAAGCGTTCAGCCCCATCCCAGGAGCAACCGCGATCGGATAGTTCGCATAAAGCCCCATGATCAAGCTGCCGACCGCCGCGGCAACACAGGTCGCCGCGAAGACCGCACCCTCATCGAGCCCTGCCTCGGCTAAAATCTGAGGATTGATAAAGATGATATAGGCCATCGCGACAAAGGTCGTGCAGCCTGCCATGATCTCACGGGAAACAGTTGTTCCCTGCGCCGAAAGACCGAAAAAGCGATCCACCACCCCGCTGCCGCCCACGCTTTGCACCTCTTATTGTCCCTGCTGAACGCGCAAGGCGCCTTTTTTCGCCAAAACGCAGCGCAAAGCCGCGACATCGTGTCTGAAAGGTTGACGTTTTTGCATGATCGCGCAACCCCTAAAAGCAAGTGCAGCATCGGCGAGGGCGCCCATGCGGTTGGCGAGCACTCTGGTTCGCGCCTTTGGGCAAAACCGCAACTTGCTCTACCACATCGAGGCACAGCGGACAGGGCAATGATCAAATTTGGACTGAATGGCGAAATCAAAGTCGTGGATGGCGTCGATCCGACGCTCAATCTGCTCGATTGGTTGCGCTATGAGGCCCGTCTGACGGGAACCAAGGAAGGCTGCGCGGAGGGCGACTGTGGTGCGTGTACCATTGTTGTCGGCGAGCTGAGAAGCAACGGCCCTGTGTATCGCGCGGTCAATGCCTGCACGCTTTTCATGCCTATGGTGGATGGCCGGGATGTGGTGACTGTGGAACACCTCTCGGCCGGTGGTACGTTGCATCCTGTGCAAGAAGCGATGGTGAACTGTCACGCGACTCAATGCGGTTTTTGTACGCCCGGAATCGTCATGACACTGTTTGCCGATTACGAGGACCTCGATCCTGGTCCAAAGCTTCCCACCGAAGACTTGCTCGCAGGCAATCTTTGCCGATGCACAGGCTATGGACCTATTTTGCAAGCGGCCGACGATGCGAAGACGGCGGCACCCCAAAAAATGCTGGGCGACGGCGAGAGAATCAAACGACTAGAAGA
>JBCCBY010000008.1:0-24190 GCA_039033795.1 Pseudomonadota bacterium
ATAGAGCTTCGTGCAGTCATGGCGCTTTGCCCGTTTGCCGATCGGAATGACAACCCGGCCATAAACGGCCGCACTGTCACGCTGATAAAAGTCCTGGCTCTGCAGCACGCCGACGTCGAGATAAGGGCCACCCGACGCAATGGCTGTCTGGCAGCTTGTTCCATCGGCACCGCGGACAATATCCTGCCCCGTTGTCATTGGCGCGTTGGGAAGGTTCACGCTGTTTTGATTGAACACAGAGCTTTGTGATGGAACGACAATTGGCTGCCCGCTCTGGGTCACCTCTTGCTGCGCGGCGGCGCTGCCCAAGGCGGCGGCACAGACGGCTAGTAATTGCGGTGCACGACGCGATACCGCCCGCATACCTGCCCCCTGACCCCGGCACTCGACTGCCGATAGGGAACCGACGTGGCGCATAGATAGATTGTCCGCTCCTCCTGCCCTTCGAGCGGTAAAACAGCGAGAAGCGACGTCTGTCCCCCAGGCGCGAGAGACAGGCGAGACCGGGTTAGCCGAACAGTGTCAACGACGTTCCAGTCCAAATCGAACGCTTCAATCTCAAATCGCCGCGCCGTGGCGTAGGGGTTACGCAAGGCGGCTCTGACAGCACCAGCCTCCCCAAAGGTGATGATGTCCGCTTCCATTGGCGATATGCTCTGGGCACAAACCGTCTGTGCCATCAGCATCGAAGATAAGAGAAAAGCGGTTACGGAGCGCATCGGACTGTCGCGGTCAGGGAGTAAGATCCCGCAGAGAAGATGCCCGACGTCTTGGTGGCGTTCGCGTTGACACCAAGCGTTGTGATGCCCGAACCTAAGCTTGTTGGGGTCGCACCATCGACACCCGTCGCAGAGGTCGCGCCGCTGGCATCATAGGTGGTCGAGAACGTGGTGTTCGTGTCTGCGTCGGCAGGGCCCGTGGTAAAAGTGGTGATCGCATCAATGGTCACGTTGAACGACGTACCCGTCGCAGTGATTGTTGCCTGGCCAGCCGAACCGCCAGTTTCCGTGCTTGCCAACACGGTTCCCGTGCCATTGAGACCGAGTGTGCCGTTGGTGTCGGCCACCACGGTGCAACTGTCCGAGACCGTGCCGTTGAAAATGACGTCATCGGTCTGCGCAAAACTTGTACCCGTTGCGAGCAAAAGCACTGGGACAATGCCGAGCTGCTTTTTCATCGCCAACCTCCAAAACAGTTTGGCTAACTGTTACGCTATTCGCTTTAAGGTTGTGTTGGCGGTAACCTTCGAGATTTCTGGCCTAAGGTTAAGAAACGCGAAACCATCAAAGCAGCTTCCCGCGCTTGGCGTCGATGGCACGAAGCCTTAATGCCGCAACAACGCGATCTTGGAGCACACGCATATGTTTGATGATCTTCGTGGCCGTAAAGCCGTGATCACAGGTTCGACCTCAGGCATCGGCCTCGCCTTTGCCGAGGGTTTGGCTGCGCAAGGTGTCGATATCACCCTCAATGGTTTTGGTGACGCCGACGAGATTGAAAGCAACCGTGCACGGATCGCCGGTGAATACGGTGTTGACGTCCGCTATGATGGCGCTGACATGACCAAACGGGCGGAGATCCAAGGTCTTGTTCGTGGTGCTGAAGCTGCCCATGGCCAGGTCGACATTCTCATCAACAACGCAGGTATCCAGAAAGTGGGTCCGGTTGATGAGTATGATGACGACACATGGGATCGCATCATCGCCATCAACCTGACATCGAACTTTGATACGATTAAGGCGGCACTTCCAGGTATGAAAAAGCGCGGGTTTGGGCGAATAATCAATGTTGCCTCCGCCCACGGATTGGTTGCCTCACCATTTAAGGCAGCCTATGTCGCCGCAAAACACGGCGTGGTTGGGCTCACCAAGACGGTTGGTATCGAAGCCGCAGAGTTTGGCGTCACCTGCAACGCGATCTGCCCGGGCTACACTCTCACGCCCCTCGTCGAGGCGCAACTTGCTGATACCGCCAAAGCACGCGGCATGACCGAAGAAGAGGTCAAGGAAAAGGTCATGCTGGCTGAACAACCCACCAAGCAGTTTGTCACCTATGAGAACCTCGTTGGCATGCTGATCTACCTTTGCTCGAACGCTGGCTCCGGAGCGACGGGCTATCCGTTTGCGGTCGACGGCGGCTGGGTTGCCCACTGATGGCAAGTCCACGTAAGCAGATCAACCTCGCATTACAGGGCGGCGGTGCACACGGAGCGTTTACATGGGGCGTGTGTGACCGATTGCTTGAGAGTCAGCAGATTCATCTGAACGCCATCACCGCGACATCGGCTGGTGCCATGAACGCTGCGGTGATCGCCTATGGGATTCATCTGGGCGACGATCAGGGAGGCCGCGATAAGCTTGATGAGTTTTGGGAAGAGGTCAGCAAGCTGTCGAACCCCTTCGACCTTCCCTTTGGAGGTCTGCAAGGTTTTTGGTCCCACCAGGCGATGTCGGCGGCGACAAAGACATTCTCGCCCTACCAGCTCAACCCGATGAACTGGAACCCACTAAAAGACCTGATTGAGCGACTGGTCGATTTCGACGCTTTGCAACGTTGTAACAAGATCAAGCTTTTCATCAGTGCAACGAATGTCCGCTCAGGCAAAGTCCGCGTGTTTGATGGCGATGAGGTTTGCAGCAATGCGGTGATGGCATCCGCCTGCTTGCCGCAACTCTTCCAAGCGGTGGAGATCGATGGCGAAGCCTATTGGGACGGCGGGTATATGGGTAACCCGTCTCTTTGGCCGCTCTTTTACGAGACCGATGTTGAAGATCTCCTGGTCGTTCACATCAACCCCATGTACCGAGATGATGTACCGATGACCGTGCCGGACATCGACAATCGCCTGAATGAAATTACGTTCAACGCCGCGCTGCTCAAGGAAATGCGAGCAATCTCGTTCGTCCAAAAGCTCTTGCGTGAAGGATGGTTGAAGGAGGAGTACAAAGATCAGCTATCGGATATTCGGTACCACTCCATTCGCGCCGATGAAATGTTGAAGGATTTCCCACTTCCCACCAAATACAACACGGATCTGAACTTCCTCAAAGAACTCAAATCCATTGGGCGAGACGCGGCAGATACATGGATCAACCATCACTGGGATGACGTTGGCGACAAAAGCAGCTGCGACGTGCGCGACGCGTTTCTTAGAACGTGACCCTAGCCGCCAAAATCGCCGCCCAGGCCCTGGATCTTATCCTGGTAGGGACGCAGAGCTTCTTTGTCGGTCTCCGGAACATCGTCGATCGCTTCAGCAAAAAGCTGCGCGCGCCGCATCAGGTCCTGCACGTCTTGCGGCAGTGCCGATAAGATATCCGATGGCAGATTTCCAATTTGCCGCAAATCCGCCAGATCACTTTCTGAGAAGTTGAGCGCGAACATGGTCGTGGTGATGCGATCGCCGAGGTGCCCAAACTCCGACGTCGAGGAAAAACCCTCATCGCGAACCGCCTTTTGGAAGTCACCACCCGCCTGGGGATGCTGGGCGAGCTCGTTCGAAATCACCGCGAAGAGGTGCAATTGCCCTTGATCATCGATCAGCGTTTCAAGAAGCTCCTGCGGATTGTCCTCGGGCATGTCGATATCGATGTCCGGATAGCGCTCATCAAGTGCCTCAAGGGTCTCACCCACAGCGATAAACCGCTCAATATTGTGAGCGGTCAAGGGCTCGGCGGCCGACGCCACGCTCCCGGCAAACACCAAGGCAGAAACAAATAACCGCAGCATGATCGTCACCCTCTCGCGTTCCCAGATATTTCGGCGGCGACGGCGAGATATCAATGCCCTGCGCCGCATTTTGTTGCCGAAGGCCGCGTGACGAAGACCGCGATAAGCCGTAGCGATCGAGCAACGGCAAGGAGAACTTCGCTATGACTGAGCTGCGCCCTACCCTCGCTGTTGGCGCCGTCGTTATAAAGGGACAGGAGGTCTTGCTGATCAAACGCGGTCGCCAACCGCTCAAAGGACAATGGTCGATACCTGGCGGCAAAGTTGAACATGGTGAAACGCTCCATGAAGCGATTGTTCGAGAAGTCGAAGAAGAAACGGGCATTTTATGCGAACCCATTGGGCTGATTGGCGCTTTTGAATCGATGCCGTCCAGCAAGGCCGATAAACACTATGTCATGGTGGATTATGCGGCGCGTTATGTGAGTGGCGAGGTCACACCAGGGGACGACGCAGCGGAGGCGGTGTTCCTGCCCCTCGCCGAGGGTCTTTCGCGTGTCGCGTGGGATAAAACCCGTCAGGCGGTGAACGGAGCCCTTCGCTTTTTTGGTGACGAGAGCTGATGGCGATTGCCGGATCAATCCTCGCCTTGTCGATGATCGCTCAAAGCATCACGGGCCAATTGATGGGGCCACCCGAGGCGCATTCTCACTTTGCCAGCCGCCAGGGCGATCTTATCCTTCTCGCCCAGCACTTGGGGACGCTGCACAGGTTGGCCCAGGTTTGTCCGCAAACGCGCGAGGGCGACCTCTACCGAGACAGGATGAAACAGGTCATCGAGGGGGAGAGCCCCCCGCGGTTCACCCGCGAGGCCATGATTGGTGCCTTTAATCGTGGCTTTCGCAGCGCCTCTGCCGAGCACTATTCGTGCTCCCGTCGCGCGCAACAACGTCTCAGGAATGAGAGTTTTGACGCGCTCAATGTCACCGAACGCCTCTATGCGCCGCTTCGTGTGCGGGTGGATGATTAGATCAATTATCGGGCAAGACCATCGGTCCGGCCACCAGTTGCGCGTCAAGCGGCTGACGGTTCCAATTGAGCCCCCAGTGAAGATGGGGCCCCGTCGCTCGACCCGTCATGCCGACGGCACCGACGACTTGACCCTTGTTAACAACCTGCCCCGGCCGCACATCCACGCGCGACAAATGCAGCAGGGTCGATTCAAGACCCAGGCCGTGATCGATAAAGATCGTGCCGCCTTCGAAAAACATGTCAGGCTCAGCCAAGGTGACGATGCCTGACGATGGCGCGCGAATATCTGTTCCTTGAAACTCCATTGGCGTCACGCCGGGAGGCGCTGCCACATCGACACCGGAATGCGGCCGACGGGGCGAGCCGTTGTAAATCCGGCGCGACCCAAACACGCCGCTGATGCGACCCTGCACGGGCCAATCAAATCCCGCCCGCCAGTAAGCTGTCTGCGCGACGTTCTCTCGCGCTGCATTTTTCAGGTCCCGCTCCTCAGCGATCTGCGCCAGGTCCTCGGGCGAGTAAGGATTGACCTTTGTGTCGTCCGCGATCGTGATCCGGCTTTCTGGAAATTCGCGTCCTTCAATCTCGAGCGTACGAGCCGCGGTCGTGCCATCCGGGAAGACCACCCGAAGCTCAGCGCCGCCCTCATGGTCGCGACCGAAACCAACAAGGAAATGACCATCCCGATCGACCTCGATCAGCTTGCCGTCGAGGAAAGCTTCGCTGCCAGGTTCTGTCCGCCAGAAGGTCAGCCCGCCTTGCGTCAACCGACCGCGCTCGAGAACGAAGGTGGGGCCCATGTCGGTGAATTCAGGCAGCTCAGCGATCGATTCTGCTGCTGCCTGGTCGTTCGAGGGATTAAGGTTGGGGGGAGGCTGATCCGCCGCACTCGCACAGGCTGCCAACGCGATCACCAGAAAAGAAGCACGCCACATCTTAAAAGCCCTCTCCCTTAGCATGCGCGTCATCACGCGCCTTGTTGGCCGCCGCTGCATCGACATAGGCTTCTTGTCGATCGACACTCCAATACCTCAATGAATTCAGAGGAATAGCGGTGTTTGTCACGGCGCATCGGACAAACCGGCCAGGGCGCATCACGTCGAAATCAGAATCCAAATAGCGGAGAACCGCCTCGCCGCCGCCGGCCGAAAAGTCGTTCATAAGACGCCTCGTAACCGCGCTGGCTGAAAACGGAAACCTTTCTCTTCTCCGCATGCTCATCCTGGCGTTGACCCGAGCCTGGGGCAGGATTAGAGGGCGCGGCGAAATCCTTCGCGGCGCAAACTTCATCGGTGCCGACGGCCTCATGAGCGACGAAGACAACGATCGGCGCTCCGACCTCGACAAGCTTGGCGAACGACTGGCCAAGGCTCGTGGAGAGGAGACAAAGCCCGAACCCGCGTTGTCACCCGGCGCTTCGGCAGGGGACGGCCTGCGGGTCGCGGTGGAATTTGTGGTGTCGGTCCTGGTGGGAACCGGGCTCGGCTACGCGATCGGCAGCGTCTTGGGCGCGCCGATCATTGGATTGGTGTTGGGCATGCCCTTCGGCTTCGCGGCGGGTTTGCGCACGGTGTATCGCGGGATGACCGCGGGTGAGAAAGGACAGGCTCCCGATGGGGATGACTGACACGCTCCTGAGTTATCTGTTCGGCCTTTATGCGGCCGGCCCGATGGACCAATTCATTGTGAAAACGATCATCCCGTTTTCCTTTGGTGAGACGGATATCTCCTTCACCAACGCGTCCTTCTGGATGATGATCGGTGTTCTGACGGCGCTTGGGTTTTTCACGCTGGCCACCAAGCGGTTGGCGCTCATCCCGGGCGGCATGCAGTCCATGGGCGAGATGGCCTATGAGTTCATTGCCAACATGGTCCGGGACACGCTCGGGGATGAAGGCCGCGTCTTCTTCCCCTTCGTCTTCACGCTTTTCACCTTCATCTTTTTGAGCAATCTGCTCGGCCTTTTGCCCGCTATCCCGGGGACACCGTCAGCGGTGCACACCTTTACCCCGACAAGCCACATTATCGCGACCTTCACCCTGGCGCTTTTGAGCTTCGGTCTCGTGGTGGTCTATGGCCTGTTCAAGCACGGGCTTGGGTTTCTCAGCATCTTTGCGCCGTCGGGTGTTCCTCTGTGGCTGATGCCGTTGATTGTCCCCATTGAGATTATTTCGTTTCTTTCGCGACCAGTGAGCCTCGCTGTCCGTCTCTTCGCCAACATGCTCGCGGGTCACGTTGTGCTTAAAGTTTTTGCGGGTTTCGTTGGCACACTGCTCACCGCTGGCGGCGTTCTTTCGGTGATCTCGATCGTTCCGCTTTTTGGGATCGTCGCGGTCTTCCTTCTCGAATTCCTGGTGGCATTCCTCCAGGCCTTCGTCTTCACCATCCTCACCTGCATCTATCTCAAGGATGCACTTCACCCTCACCACTAGTTTCTAACCACCGCAGCAAGATGGGGCCGATGGCCCCCACAAGGAGTAATCATGGACGCGGAAGCAGCAAAATACATTGGCGCAGGTCTCGCCGTTCTCCCTCTTTTTCGGTGTCGGCATCGGCCTCGGAATCCTCTTCGGTAACTTCATGCAAGGCGCTTTCCGGAACCCATCGGCCACCGCTGGTCTCACGGGTAACTTCTTCATCGCCTTCGCGCTGACCGAAGCGACGGGTCTTTTCGCGCTCGTCATCGCCTTCCTCATCCTTTTCTCGTAAGAATGACGATGATGCGGTGGCTTCAGGCGGGCGCCGCGGGGGCGCTAGCCTTCGCTGGCGTCGCCTTCGCTGCCGAACCTGCTGGACAGGAAGCAGCGGCAGGCGGACTGCCCCAACTCAATGCAGGCACCTATGCGGGCCAGATCTTCTGGCTCCTGGTCTTTTTCTTCGTGCTTTACCTCCTCCTGTCCCGGGTGTTTTTGCCCCGGCTTGGGTCGGTGATCGAAGAACGACGCTCACGGATCGCCGACGATTTCGACAAGGCTGCCGAGTTCAAGCGCCAAGCCGATGAGGCCGAGGCCGGTTATAAAAAGGCCCTCGCCGATGCGCGCGCCAACGCATCGAAAATTGCTGCTGAAACGCGGGCACAGATCGATGCAGATATCCGCGCCATGCAGGCCGAGACAGACAAAAAACTCGATGCTGATATCGATGCTGCCGAAACGCGCATCGCCGAAACATCAGCAAAGGCCGCCGCCACTGTGCGCGAGGCCGCCAAGGTTACCACGTCGGATATCGTGGTCGCGTTGATCGACGAGACACCGAGCGACGAGACCATCGATGCCGCACTAGAGACGGCAAGAGGAGCGCAATAATGCGTCAACTGATGAGCGCTGCCGCTTTTTTTGCTCTGGCGTCTGGGTCGGCTCTTGCAGCTGATGCAAAGGATGGCGGAAGCATTCTTCTCGACACGAACCTCTGGGTTCTCGTCGGCTTTCTTATTGTGGTTGCTATCTTGGTAAGCCAAGGCGTGGGCAAAACGATTGGGGACGCCATCTCCAATCGAGCGAAGACCATTCAAGACCAGCTCGATGAAGCGCGCAGCCTCCGCGAAGACGCGCAAAAGCTCCTCGCTGACTACCAAAAGCGGCAGCGCGACGCTGAGACAGAAGCCGAAGCCATCATTGCCCAGGCCAAAGCCGACGCAAAAGCCATGGCTGCTGAGGCCAAAGTGAAAATGGAGGAGCAGGTGGCGCGCCGGACCGAGGCGGCGCAAGAGCGCATTGCGCGGGCGGAGGCGCAAGCGCTTGCAGAAGTCCGTGCACAGACCGCTGACTTGGCGATTGACGCTGCGCGCAGCATCATCAAAGCGCGCACCGATGCCTCCGCGCAAAAGGCCCTGCTTGATCGGGCAATCACCGATATCCGCGGTAAGCTGAACTAGCCTGAGCCGTTGCCCCGTGAACGGAAGAGCCGCCACGCCATGGCGGCGCCTTGCCCTGCAAGCAAAACAGTCAGCGGTATTGAACCAGCAACAGCCAGCGCGCGCGTGGTGTCTTGCCCTCCCCGCGCGAGGAGTGCAGCCGCTGCAAGAGCGGCCAGGATCGCGCCCCAGAAGACCCGGCTTTCGGGTGAGGGGTCGGCATCGCGCTCAGAAAACATCGCCAGAACAAAGGCCCCGCTGTCGGCGCTCGTGATCAAGAAAAAGATGATCAGCACCATGGTTATCACCTGCCAAAGCGCCGTGAGCGGAAGATGCTCAAGAAGAACGTAAGTCGCCTGCGGCGCTGTTGCGAAATCGCGCACCCCGAGGTCAATTCCGGCATGTTGTTGAGAAATTGCGGCACCGCCGAGAATTGAAAACCACAAAATCGATGCTATCGTCGGAACGACGACAGCTGCGACAACAAAAGATCGCAATGATCGTCCCTTGCTGATGCGGGCCAGAAACACCCCCACAAAAGGTGTCCACGCGATCCACCAAAGAAGATAAGTCAGTGTCCATGCACGGGTCCAATCCCGCGCGTCACCTTCGGGCCGTAGGCTGACGGAAAGCTCTGCAAACGACGTGAGGTAAGCGGTTATGCTCTCTCCGATCGTTGCAAGGATCGAGAGTGTTGGGCCGGCCACAAGAATATAGGAGGCCAACACAACGGCGATGATCATGTTGATGTTCGAAAGGATAGCGATGCCGCGCCGCAGGCCTAACCAGGCAGACGCCAAGTAGCCCACGGTAATGAAGGCCAAGAGACCAATCTGCACACCGATCGCGTTCTCCACCGCTGCGCCAGATATCACGCGCAAGCCCGCGCTGGCTTGAAAAACGCCCTGCCCCAAGGATGCGACGATACCAAACATGACAGCAATCAACGCTGCCCAATCGATCGCGCGTTGCCATAGAAGCGGAAGACGGGAAAAAGGTGCACTCGGAAGAATAAGGCCAGCGCGACGAAGAGAGAGCCCGATCGCCATCGCTGACACCGCGTAAATCGACCAGGCGTGGAGCCCCCAATGGAACTGCGTGATGGCAAGCGCTTGTTTTCGCGCGGCATCCGTGCCCGCCTCAACACCTGTGCCTGGCGGCGGCACGTTCAGATGGATAAGCGGCTCAGCCGCACCCCAAAAGACAAGACCTGATCCCATTCCAGCCGCAAACATCATGGCGATCCATGTCACCGTTCGGAACTGGGGCTTTGCGTCAGGGCCACCGATCACTTCACGCCCCTGCGGAAGAACGGCGATGACAACGCACAGCACAAAGCACGCCGTTGGCAAAAAAAGCGCCCAACGATCAAAATACTGTAGAAAGACGCGCGAGGTCGTCTCCATCAACGCCCCGAAAGATGCAGGCGCCAGCATCGCCAAAAGGGTGAAAACGCCGACGGCAAGTGGAAGCGCATGCTTCCGCCTGGAACTGCTTCCTTCCGTCATCAGGTGGTCTTCCGTGACAAGAAAACCGTCACCGTGACGAGCCCCACCGCGAGGCCAAACCAGGTGATCGCATAGCCCAAATGCGCGTTGCGAAAATCCAGCCGGGTCGTACCGCCGCGCGGAAGTTTGGTGGCCAGCGTGCTGTCGATGGCAAAGGGGAGATACTGCGCTTCACGTCCTGGTGTGAGGTAGGCGGCAAGAGCGGTGGGATCGCGATCAAAGAACACACCGTCCGCAGGCCGCGCCTTCGGCGCCAAGACAGCAGCAAGCCCTCGCGCGGGCCCATAGTGACGAACAAGGCCAGTCAGCTCCTCGGCATCCGGCAACGCATACGTCTCCGCTTGATCATCTTGCAGAACAAATCCCCGATTGACCAGCAGCAGCCGGCCCGAGCCATCATCGATCATCATCACTTGGAACGCGTAATAACCCGCTTGTCCATGAAGCGTGCCAAAGACATGGGCGACTTTCTCGCTGGGAAAACCGCCGGTCACCGAGACGGGGAGATATTCCGTGTCCTTCTCTTCCATCCCCTCGCGCAGAAGAGTGGAAAGCGGAACGGGCGCGAGGGCAGCGCGCTCTTCGACCTGGGCGATGAGGTCAGCTTTCCACGCTAGGCGCTGCACTTGCCACGTGCCAAGGGCACAGAGAACGAGCGTGCCGAGGCTGGCACAGACCAAGAGAATTGGCCGGACAACAAAGCTCACGAGATCCGACCTTCTGAGGCATTGTTCTTGTACTGAAGACCGATCATGAGGCCCTTGGTCGGACGCAAACAAGCAAACGTGACGGCGATAGAGGTCGCAAACGAGATGAGCAAAGCAGCCCCAGCAGGCGCATCGAACCCAAAGCGCACAAGAAAGGCGACAGCCACAGCAACGACGCCAGTGATCGACATCACAAAAAACGCCGGTCCATCCGCGCTGTCAGCGAACGAATAGTCGAGTTCACACACCGGACAATAGGGCTTGAGCGCCAAATACCCAAGGAACAGCTCACCTTGACCACAACGAGGGCAACGGCCGCGCAAAGCAACCGTCGCTGGATCAGGAACTTGGCGATGACGAACCATGGAGCGTTAGCTGAGCAGACCCTGGTTCCCCAAGACGTAAATCGCGGCAAACAGGAAAAGCCACACGACATCAACAAAGTGCCAATACCAGGCCGCCGCTTCAAACCCGAAATGGCGTTGGCGCGTGAATTGGCCCCGCAGACCACGGATCAAACAGATAAAGAGGAAAATCGTTCCGACGAGAACATGAAAGCCATGAAAACCCGTCGCCATGAAGAAGGACGAACCGTAGATTGTGCTGTTGTTGAACGTAAAGAACCCACCGGCCAAGGCCTCATAATACTCAATACCCTGAAAGACTGAGAAAATCGCACCGAGGACCACCGTTACGATCATGCCCCACTTAAAACCCGGCCGATCGCCGACCTGCAGCGCATGGTGCGCCCAGGTAACAGTTGTGCCTGAAAGAAGAAGAATGAGCGTGTTGACCAAGGGCAACTGCCAAGGGCTCAGCGGCTTCACACCTTCTGGCAACGCGTTACCGCTGAAAATATGACCTTTTGCGTCATTTTGGAGAAAGGCCAGCTGACCGTCCGCGTTGAGCATTTGCTCGCCACCCGACAGCATCACCGCATCGCCCGCGCCTGGGAACAGCGCCCACGCAAAAAACGCCCAGAACCACGCGACGAAAAACATCACCTCGGACAGAATGAAGAGAACGACCCCGTAACGCAGACCAATCCGCACCACGTCGCTCGTGTTCTCGCCGGACAGGCTTTCGCGAACAATGTCGCGCCACCAACCGTACATCGAAAAAATCACACCGCCGAAACCGACAATGAAAAGCCAGGGGCCTGACATGCCGAAAAGCTTGATCTCCGAATAACGCCAAACGACCGCGCCGAGCATCATCAGCATCGCCGCGACGGAGGACACAAAAGGCCACGGGCTCGGGTTCACTAGGTGGTAATCGTGTTTGACGTCAGCGGCCATGGTCAGCTCTTTTCCGGGTTTCTGGCGGGTTAGCGCCAGCCCCTGCTTAGCGCAACGTGGTATAAGTGCACGTTTGCCGCGCTGTCAGAGTTGAGCTATTACATTAACTATAAATCGATCGTGGTCGGGGGATCAGCGCATGGAAACCTTAGATCGGACGTCCAAGATGCCCTTTCGGCGCTTTAAGCGTTCGGAGGAATCCGCGTCTGCAGAAAGCTCCGCGATGAACGCAAACGCGGGGGCCAACAGCCAGACCGTCAATGTGGTGAGCGACACGACAAGCGGCGCGTCCTCGCAGTCTGACGAGAATGGCGTCAACTGGCTGAAAAGAATCCTGGTTACCCTCATGGGGTTGATCAGTGTGGGGACGGTTGGCGGCGGGATCTCGATTTTTTCGATCCAGGTCGGGATCAACCTTGGCAAAGAAGAAACCGTTTTTGATTACAAGAATTTTCCCACCTACAGCGTCGAAACGGGTTTTCGCGTCGACAGTGACGGCGACCCATGCGTGGTGGAGCTGGAGGATGTCGCTTGCTCCGCCGTGGCGACGGACCAGCAAAAACGTGATCTTTCCACGTATTACCTCAAACGCGGTGACGCCGATATCGCGATCGGCAACCTGCCCCGCGCAAAAGCATCGTTTGATCTTGCCATTTCGATCGGTCGGCCTGTGGGCGCGGAAAGCGCCGCTCTGGCAGCGACGCGTCTGCAATATCTCAACCTCACCTGTGACTATGATGAGGAATCATTGGCCCGCGTTGCTCGGGACAATGAATTCAATATCCTTGGTGGCGAGATTCAGATGGATCAACGCCAAAAAGCGCTGGCTGCCTTGCGACACTATAATGGGCCGGTGGACGGGAAGCACAGCCAAGAGGTGCGCGACGGTGTGCGCGCGTTTCAAACCAGCCTTTGGTTTCCTGCGACTGGGGTCCTGACATCGGAGCAGGTGGTCTTGCTCATCTGCGGTGCCGCTGAGATCAAGGAGGACGTCGAATCCATCACCTTGCTGGGCGTGATGTATGCCACCGGGCTGGGGGTTCGGCAAAACACAGACCAAGCCCTTCAATGGCTCGACAGCGCCGCCAGTGTCGGCAGCGCCGATGCATCGTGGAATTTGGCGCTCCTCTTTGGAACCCGCACCACCGAATCGAGCGCGCTTGTTTGTGATGCGACCCAAAACCCCGAACGCGCCGACAGCTATCTCCGTGATGCGATGCGCGCCGGGCACCCTGCGGCGCTTGAGGCCTGGGCCAGGCACGCCGACGAAACGCCGGCCGTCCGGTGGAACAAAATCTCGAGTGAGTTGCGTACACCTGAGGCCCTCGAACGCGTGGGCCAGAGCTGTAACCCCAACGGATAAGGACCATCAGTGATGCGAGCAATTGTTTCCTTCCTAGCAGCGGCGGTTGCAGCCATCGTGCTCACCGCGTGTAGCCATAGCCCTAGTCCAATGCAGATTTGCTCGTCATCGTCCCTCGCAGAGGAACGCACGTCCACGATGACCGCCGTGAACGGCGCCGAGCGTCGCGCATCGCAGAGTGGTCAAACGGTGTTGAGCGAAAAGCTTCAAAGCTACAGCGCACGTTTTGAGATCGCGCACCGGTCGATGGTTTCGAGCTGCCAATTGTATGCCAATTGTCTGGACACAAATGGTGGGAAGGAAACCAAATGCCTGCGAAGTGAAAGTCGTCTCGATGCGGCGCAAAGCGAGTATTACGGCATGCTTCGCGAGTTCGACCGACTGCAAGCGGAGGTGCGCAAGACCTGTTGCCAAACAGAAAGGCAAGAAGGACCTGCGCATCTCGATCCGGACAACAACAACACGCCGACGTCAGGTTGCAATCCCAACTGTGCAACGACGCAGAATGTCTTCACCACCGATTGCTGCCCACTTCCGTCTAGTTGAGCCCATGGCACCGTCAGAGGAAAACAGTCCGGTGATCGTCCTGAGACTGATTTGTTTTGGATGATGCTTAAGGACGAACACCTAGGGGAAGCGCGTCAACCAGCGCAGCGAACAACCACAGCGTCCCGCCATCGCGCGGCCCTCGCCACACGAACAGCTGTGTGCTTGTCGATCCTACTCAGCCGGCTTCAGCGCTGACTTGTCGCCCGTGACCTTAGGCTGGGTCGGCAAACCCAATGGCAAATCGTAGATCTTATCGGAGCGCGGCGAGTACCTCTTTGCGAGCGTTTCCCACTCAAGCACCATTTGGCCACCGGTCGTTTCATGCCGGCGACGCCAAGCGGTCAGCATGTCGAGGCAAGCGTGGTCGATATAGGTCAGATCCTCCACATGGATATGGACGTCTGCGCCGGTTTTGACGCGGTCGAGCGCAGCACTGAGCTGCGGGATCGAGAAGAAAGTGGCCGAGCCTTGAAGCCGAACATCCAAGCGGTCCGCCTCGCCTTCTTCCACCTCGATGTCCAAATGCGAGAAGATGTAAACAAGCTTCGCCGTTGCCAGCAAGAAGCCGAGAATAACACCGGTGAGCAGATCAATGGCCACAACACCGATCAGTGTCGTGAGATAGATCGCCAACTCCATCTTCCCGAACTTTGTGATTTTCCTGATCTGCGCGAGATTGACGAGCTTGTAGCCCGTGTAAACCAGGATGGCCGCGAGGACAGACGTCGGAATATTGTTGAGGAGCCAAGGCAAGGCGGCGACGGTCAACAAAAGCCATGCACCGTGCAAAATAGCGGAAATGCGCGTCGTCGCGCCCGCCTGAACATTCGCCGTCGACCGAACAATAACACCCGTCATGGGCAAAGCGCCGACAGCGCCGCATAGCAGATTCCCAACACCTTGGGCGCGCAACTCTTTATCATAATTGGTGCGAACGCCAGAATGCATCTGGTCCACTGCGGTGGCGCACAACAAGGTCTCTGCACTGGCGACAAAGGCAAAGATCAAACCCGTGAGGATGATCGTTGGTGTCATGGAGGCAAAAGCTGACAAGGCCGGGATGTTCAACGAGTCCGCCAAATTGGATGGAACGTCCACCTTGGCGATGGGAAACTGCAACAGCGCCGCGGCCACCGAACCCACAATAACAGCAACGAGCGGTGCGGGGATCATCTTGAGAACCGTTGGCTTAAAACGGTCCCAGGCGAAAATTGATACGATCGTCAGGATGCCGATAAACGCGGCAAGGTGGTGAATGCTGCCATCAACGGGGAAAATACCTTTGTAGATGGCCATAGGAATTGAGGCGATGTTTTGAAGGCCACTGCCCCTTGGGGCATCATCGACCATGACATGGAACTGCGAGGAAAAGATGAGGACACCAATCCCTGCGAGCATGCCATGAATGACCGATGGTGAAATCGCCCGGAACCACTGGCCAAGACGCAAAAGGCCCGCGGTCAGTTGGATCGCCCCTGCAATCAAAACAACAACACCCAGAACAGCGAGACCGCTCTCGTTGACAAGCTCATAAACAAGGACCGCCATGCCCGCGGCTGGCCCCGAGACCTGCAAGGGCGAGCCTGCGATAAATCCCACAACCAATCCGCCAACGATTCCCGTCACAAGCCCCAAAGCTGGCGGAGCGCCGGAGGCGATGGCGATGCCCATGCAAAGCGGCAGTGCCACCAAAAAGACGACAACCGAAGCCAAGATGTCATTGGTTCGGCTGCTCAGGTCGAAACCTTTGGTCGAGGCAGAAGCTGTCATGTGGGTGTTCCTTAAATCGGGCGTCTTTTCACCAGCGGTTGACTTAGAGCAAAAAGCGCTGACGTCGAGAAATTGAGCAAAATGTCATCAACGAACCATGCGGTTGTGTTGACTGAAATGCCAGTCAAACCCGAGCATGGACAGGGCGCCTAAGATAGGCTTCCGTGACACATTGTTCTGTAGACCCATTGTTCACGTGAAAGAACGATGTTTGAAACGGTGCATCCCAGGGTCCTGACAACCCCATCGTTGCGAAACAAACACTTGGCCGCCAACAATTGCGGGAACATTTTGTGTTGCGCTGCACACTTCGTTCTTAGGGCAGATCATCGGCCGATGAGCACGCCGCTCAGGTTGAGCAAAAAAAATCGATTTGGTTACCGCTGGGATCACCATCGGGGTGATTTTTGACCCAAAGGGAAGCGTAGAGACGCAACAAGCGATGGATCGGCTCGTCGCGCTGACCCAATTTAAGGCAGCCTATTGTGCAGTGCACAGTACAAAATGGAGGGCTTTCGCCCAAGCGTTATCAAGGTGCGGTTTTTTCAATCGCTTTGCGAATAACCGGCGGACACTTTGATTTGATGCTGAGCATCGCCTTGTTCACGGGCGCGAAACGGCACCGCATTGAGCGCACAAGTCTTTGAATTGGCTTGAAATAAGGTGCCAAGAACAAAAGTCCGATGGCGATCATAATGGCGCCGACCGGAATCGGCATCGGGAAGAGCACCAAGCCAGCGACGACCAAAACGCTGCCGGTCACCTTGTGCAGTAAGGTCAGAAGACTTGCAGTCAACGGGCCCATACGAAACTCACCACCATCATTGCCACTCCGTAACAGGCGCAGCGTCCCAGCGCAATTCTATCTAGCGAATATGATGCCGTTATGAAGCAACATTGAGTGTTTTCCACCTGCGGCTTAACCAGACCGTGACCGAAACTGCCCCTTAGGACATAAGCAGGGCATGGCATACCGATCACTCCGCGACTTTATTGAGAAACTCGAATCCGAAGGCGAATTGCTGCGCGTCAGCGAACCCGTTTCCACCGAACTGGAGATGACCGCGTTCCAACGCGAGATGTTGGCCCGCGGCGGGCCAGCGGTGCTGTTCGAAAACGTGACAACAGAGACCGGTGAGCGTTCGCCAATGCCTGTGCTCGTCAACCTCTTTGGGACCGTTCGGCGGGTGGCGATGGCGGTCACCTTTGGGGGAAAGGAACGACGCACAGGCTCAGAGCTGCGCGAGGTCGGCGAAACACTGGCATTTCTCCGGCAACCTGAACCTCCGCAAGGGCTGCGCGATGCCATGGAGCTCCTGCCCCTGGCCAAGCAAGTGCTCGCGATGCGACCGAGCAGCACCAAAAAAGCACCCTGTCAGGAGGTTGTGTTCACTGGCGACGAGATCGACCTGCACACCATTCCCGTCCAGACCTGTTGGCCGGGAGAGCCAGCGCCGCTCATCACCTGGCCCTTGATCGTCACCAAGGGGCCCTCGGACAAGCGCGAAGACAATTTTAATCTCGGTATCTACCGTATGCAGAGATTATCCAAGAACAAGACAATTATGCGCTGGCTCAAACATCGTGGCGGCGCGCAACACCATCATCGTTGGAGCCAAGAAAAATCAGAACCGCTGCCCGCAGCAGCCGTTTTGGGCGCCGATCCTGGCACCATCCTCGCCGCCGTGACACCCGTCCCTGACACCTTATCGGAGTACCAATTTGCGGGTCTTTTGCGAGGCAAGAAAGCAGAGCTCGTGGACTGCAAGACGGTGCCCTTAAAAGTTCCAGCAGAGGCAGAGATCGTGCTCGAAGGTCATGTCTCACTCGATGAGTATGCTGACGAAGGCCCTTACGGAGATCACACCGGTTATTACAATTCAGTCGAGCCGTTCCCCGTTTTCACCGTGACCGCCATCACGATGCGCAAAGACCCCATCTACCTCTCCACGTTTACCGGCCGCCCGCCCGATGAACCGTCGGTCCTGGGCGAGGCACTCAACGAGGTTTTTATTCCCCTCCTCCAACAGCAGTTTCCGGAAATCACCGACTTTTGGCTGCCGCCTGAGGGCTGTTCTTACCGCATTGCTGTCATCAGCATAAAGAAGGCCTACCCTGGCCATGCAAAACGCGTGATGCTTGGCGCGTGGAGTTACCTTCGTCAGTTCATGTACACAAAATGGGTCATTGTCGTGGATGACGACATCGACGCGCGGGATTGGAAGGATGTTTGGTGGGCTATCTCAACAAAAATGGATCCGACGCGCGACATCACAACGCTCGATAACACGCCGATCGATTACCTCGATTTTGCCAGTCCCGTTTCCGGTCTTGGCTCTAAAATTGGCCTCGACGCAACCAACAAATGGGAGGGCGAAACGAACCGAGAATGGGGCGAGGTGTTGTCGATGGACAGCGATGTCGAAGCCAAAATGCGCGACCTTATCGATCGGTTATCCACGCAATGAATGACTTGATCGCACCCTTCTAGCAGATATTGTTTAGAAAAGGGGGGGTAAGCGGACTCGACCGACCAATCGAGCGAAAGAGGGTGTCGTGCTCCAATTGACCCGCTCCTTATCAGGGCTCGTGTTCGCGATGTTTGTGATCACCGGCTGCGACAGCGGCGGTGGGGACGAGGCATCGTCGGCCATAGCGACGACATCGTTGACCGTGTCGGGCGTGTTGCTGTCCGATCCTGTATTGGACGTTGATAGCGATATCAACGATCCTGAAGCGAACCCGCAAACCAATGACAGCATCGTCACCGCACAAATCATTGCGGCTGGAAGCGAGGTTCGGGGTTACGTCACAGCCGAAGCGACCGACGATGACGATTCAGGCGACAACTTTGCTCTGTTCAATGATGTATCGGACTTCTACGAAGCGACGATCTCGGCAGGGCAGAGTCTCGTCATGACCTTTGCCGACTACCAAACGAACAATCCCGCAGCCGTTGATCTTGACCTCTACCTTTATGACCAATCGGGAAACCTGGTGAATGGATCGATCTTGGTGGCATCACCGACAGAGCAGGTGACGGTCAGCCAACCCGGCGACTATTTTATCGAAGTCAACGCCTTTCGCAGCTCGTCAAACTATAGCCTCGCACTGACCGAAGCAGCGCAAACTGGTCCGCAGTCCAGCGCGCAAGTGAACCTCGCCAGCATGGCGCCCCGCCGCGCCACAGCCATGCGCGATGACGTCGCCACCTTCTCCTCTGCCCTCCAACCCATGGCCATCGACAAGCCGGCGCCGTCATCATCCAACGTTAAAAAAGGAGCCATCCGTCCACGCTCCATGTGGGTGAATGAGGAATACCTTCCGCTCTCCCATCAAGGGCCGTTCTCTGGCCAGTTCGCCTTGGCGTCTGTTTTGGACACCGATGAGAGCAGCCAAACCATGGATGACCGCCAGAGCCAAAAACTGGCGCTTCTTCTCCACATCAAGCAAACGAACAGCTTGGCCGGAGGCGATGTGGTGAAGGCCTATCATTATCCGCGATACAGCGCCGCTGCGCCGCAAGATCCTGACCTTCAATGGAACCTTCCGGCAATCGAATGGCAAGAAGCACTCACCGAGGTCGAGCTCTCCGCACCATCAATAGGCCGCCCACTGATTGCTGTGATCGACAGCGGCGTCTTCTCCAGTCACCCAAAAATCGCGCCGATTCTCACCGATGCGCGTGATTTCGTGCCCCAGTTCATTGATGGTGATGCCATCGACGATGCGCTCGCTCTGTCCCAAGGTGGAAACGCAGCTGAAGCAGACGACAACGTCGTGCTTGGCGATGCGAACCCTGAGGATTGCTATGCCTTCCACGGAACCCATGTCGCGAGCATCGCCACGGCTCCTTCCGCAGGCGGTACGATTGACGGCAAGACCATGGATGGCGTGGTGCCGTTCTCCGACCTCATGATGCTGAAGGTGGGCAACAGCACCACGCCAGACTGCGCCTTTATTGTTGGCGATGTTGCGGGGGCGATCCGTTATGCCGCGGGATTGCCCAACAGCTCTGGGGTGCTTCCCGCCCGCGCTGCTGACGTCATCGCTATGGCGTTTGGTGGGCCGGAACCAGACCCCGCCACTGAAGCTGCCATCGAGGAGGCTGTCGCGACCGGGGTCATCCTGGTCGCGGCGGCCGGGAACGCCGGTCAGTTCTTTCCGTCACCTGAGTACCCTGCTGCGTTCAATGACGTGTTCGCGGTCGCCGCCACAGACATCAACAACAACCGCGCCGAGTACAGCTCATTTTATCCTGAGGTGGAGATTGCAGCCCCCGGCGGAAGCGGACAATTCGATACCAATGGCGATGGCGAGGTGGACGCCATTATCGGCGCGACCGCCAGCCTAAACGGAGCAGAAACTGCTTTTGATGCGGATTATGCCCTTTATCAGGGCACGTCGATGTCCGTCCCCCATGTGGCTGCTGGCTTTGCTTTGATGAAAGCCATCTACCCCGAGCTTGATACCGAAACAGCGCGCAGCGTGCTCGAAGAGGGGTTCCTCACCACCGATATTGATGTCGAGGGGCGCGACGACAACACAGGGTTTGGCCTGATGTCCCTTCGAAAAATGGTCGATACGGCGATCGCCTTGCGCGACGACACGCTGGTTGTTCCGTCTGACTTCCGCGTGACACCGAGCACCCTGACGCTGGGCAGCGTCACAGGCACAGCGGCCATCACAGTCACCCGTTCGGGCGATGCTGACTTTACGATCAGTAGCGTGACGACCAACAGCATCAACGCCCCGGCTGGCGCTGTGTCCGACCCAGCGCCGCTTTCGGTCGACGCCGATGGTTTTGGTTCTTATGAGGTGCTGATCAACCGCACCGATGTTGCTCCGGGCTCGTACAATGCAGAGATCGTGGTCACCTCGAGCGAGGGAACAACCAAAACCGTCCCACTGAGCTTTACCGTGCCCGAACAAAGCACAAGCGCGAGCACAGCGCCAACGCACGTGATCCTCCAGCGTGAGTTGAGCCCTGGGTCCTTCACAACCGTGACCACGATCGTGGCGGCCACCGGGGCGGGCAGCACCGTGACCTTCAGCGCGCTTGAGACGGGCAATTACCGGATCCTCTACACCACCGATATGGACAATGACGGCCAGATCTGTGACGGCGGCGAGCTTGGCGGCTCGTTCCCCGGCGGCGATTGTCAGTCCACCGACACCATCAACGTGACCGCCAGCAACACCAACCTCGACTTCGTTCTGGCACGCATAACTGACTGACGCCTGGGGTTCTCCTCTTTTTTAGCCGCGACCGAACCGATCTTGGTCTTCGCCCAACCACGGGATATGAACGCGCCCGGGACGAGAGGAGCAGCCCTCCTCGGCCCCGCGTACAACCTTGGACGGGAGCAAGACCATGTCAGTACTACCCAACGCAGTGGCGATCGACGTTGACCTCGATATGGGGGACAGGGCCGAGGAGCTCTACCTCCAGGCGCTGATGAACAGGGGTGCGTGCACGAAGCGCTTCAAGCAAGGAAGCGACTCCACCGACAAAGGCGTCGGCGCAGTCTACCACCTGCGGCACACCGCGGGCCGACGTTGGGGCGGGGTGTGCAAGGCGCTCTGCATCTATTGGATTGCATCCCATGCCAATGACCACGATTTTTGGAGCTGGCTGTTCGACAACAACGGACACATCAATGTCCGGAAGGCTGGCATGATCGCTGACATGCAGGGCGCCTATATGGGACAGGCCCACTATGCCGGCGGTCTCAACATCAGAAACGCGCTCGTTGAATCCAAGCACCACTTTTTGACGCGCATGCTGGGCCGCATGGGATTGGTGGAACGCAAAACCGCACTGGGCAACAGCCGCTCGGTTAATCAACAGGGCTTTGCTCGGGGCACCAGCTTTGCCCGCGGCCGGGAGCTCGCTGAACTGATCGCGCCGAACTACGTCATGGGAGAAGCGATGTACAAACAGGTGAGCTTCCACGGCAACAGGGGCGGCCACGCCGTCGCCCTCTGGGTCGCGCAGGACGCGATGTTCTTTGACCCCAATTACGGCGAGTTCTGGTTCGAACACGTCGCCGATTTCCGCCAGTGGTTCACCTACCACTTCTGGGAAAAATCCCGGTACGGACGGGCATTTGACCATGACTACACGGTCCATTGCTACGGCAAATCGATCGGTAAGTTTAAGGTTGGGGTTTGAGGGGTCGGGGGCTTCATCCCGGAACGTAAGGAAGCGCATATCCGGGACCCAAAGTCGGTCCTGCGCGCTTGCTATCCGGCGTTGTTTGTCGGCGGTCCGGGCCTCAGCTCTGCGGCCGGGGTGATAGAAGGGGGCATAGGGAACAACTCGACCCAAAAGCGCGGACCACGGCGAAGACCGTGGTGCCCAGCCCCCAAAGCCTATCGCTTCGTTGTTCGCGCAAGAGCTGGATGCCACGGTTTGCGCCGTGGCACGACAAGACCCTAGCAATCCGTGGTCATCCCGGAATGGGCGGAGCTCACATCCGGGACCCATGGCCGACCTCAACGTCCCGCACGCCTTCATGCTCAGCCGTTCAGCCCGTGGGTCCCGGCTCTCCGCCGCGCGTCAGCCGGGATGACGGTTAGAGGGGGCTGAGATCAAACCAGAGGTCGCGCCAATCGGGATTTTCTTTTTCAATCAGCTCGATCTTCCATTGGCGGCGCCAGCGTTTCATGCGCTTCTCCGCCGCGATCGCCCCAGGCATGCCCTCGAAACCCTCATACCACGCAAGGCGCTTTAATCCGTACTTGGATGTAAATCCAGGGGTCAGGCCCTCGCGATGCTCATACACCCGCCTCGCCAGGTTCGATGTCACACCGACATAAAGCGTCCCTCGCTTGTGATTGGTCATGATGTAGACGGAGGGAAGCATATGCCTTTTTAGCGCAAACTCCCCACCGCGTCATCCCGGACGCCGCAGGCGATCCGGGACCCAAGGCCGAAAGAACGATCAAATCCATCGACCCTCGTCATCTCGGCCAACGAGCCGGGATCCATGACATAATGAACGAAAAACGAACCTGCGCAGGATCAGATGCCCTGCCCTAGGTCCCGGATATGGGCTCCGCCCATTCCGGGATGACGGGCCGACGAATTCTAGAGTGATCAGCAGCTAAGAAACTTCGTCGATTTCAGCCAACTCCGCAAGCATGGACCGTGCGCGCGAAAAATCATCGTCAGTACCGTTCGTAATCTCAATGGAGCGCTCAGCTACAACGATCTTTACTGACCTATTTGGTCGGTTGTGAAGCCAGGCCACAACAAAAATACGCGCCTCTCTCAGAAACAGATATGCTGCGCTCAACGCAGGAAAAGTAGCAGCGATTTCTTCAATCGCGGCTGGATCAAAGTGAGCATAGGGAAGCCCCGGTACAACATTGGCAGAAGGAGGCGGATAACTCCCACGACCACCATACTTCTGTATAGCCTTCCATAATCGAGCGTGTGCGGTTACCGCGCTCATTTCCACTGACATCTCACCCCTTCATCTTCTCAAACTGAGCCCAGACGCCGTCGGCGCCGTGCCAGGCGCCTTGGGTGGCGCCCTTTGAGTACTCCGTGGCCCGCGCTTCGAAGAAGTTGGCGTGCTCGACGCCGTTGAGCATCTCACGGAGCCACGGGAGGGGGTGTTTTGAAACGCCGTACACCTCAGGCAAGCCGAGCTGTTCGAGGCGCCAATCCGCCACGTGGCGGATATACTGCTTGATATCATCCGGCGTCATGCCGGGCACATCACCCATTTCAAAGGCGAGGTCTATAAAGCGGTCCTCAAGGCCCACCACAGTTTTGCAGCAATCGACAATGTCGTCGGCCACCGCCTTGGTCAGGCACCCGGTTTCATGCGCAAAGGTGTGGAAGAGCTTGATCATGCCTTCGCAATGGAGGCTTTCATCGCGGATCGACCAGGTCACAATCTGGCCCATGCCCTTCATTTTGTTCTGCCGCGGGAAGTTCATCAGCATGGCGAAGGATGCAAAAAGCTGAAGACCCTCCGTGAACGCACCGAACATCGCCACGGTGCGCGCGATGTCGGCTTCGTTGTCGACGCCGAACTGGCCCATGTAATCATGCTTGTCGGCCATTTCCTTGTAATCAAGGAAGGCGGAGAATTCTGACTCCGGCATACCGATGGTCTCCAAAAGAAGCGCATAGGCCGCCACATGGATCGTCTCGATGTTCGAAAACGCGGCCAGCATCATCTTCACCTCAACGGGTTTAAAGACGCGCGCGTAGCGCTCCATGTAGTTATCGTTCACCTCAACATCGGACTGGGTGAAAAACCGGAAGATCTGTGTCAGGAGGTTCCGCTCTCCATCCGACAGCGCCCGCGCCCAATCCTTGCAGTCCTCACCCAAGGGCACCTCTTCGGGCATCCAGTGGACCTGCTGCTGCTTTTTCCAAAAGTCATAGGCCCATGGATAGCGATGCGGCTTGTACCCCTTGG
>JBCCBY010000009.1:0-24160 GCA_039033795.1 Pseudomonadota bacterium
ATGCGCGAGGTGGAATCGAGCGGGTCCACCGCCGGGTAGATCCCTTTTTCTGAAATCGCGCGGTTGAGCACCGTGGTGGCGTCGAGATGCGCAAAGGTCGTGGCTGGCGCAGGGTCGGTGAGGTCGTCCGCCGGGACGTAGACCGCTTGCACCGAGGTGATCGAACCCTTGGTCGTGGTGGTGATCCGCTCCTGCATACCGCCCATGTCGGTGGCAAGGGTCGGCTGGTAGCCCACCGCCGATGGGATCCGGCCAAGAAGCGCCGACACTTCTGAACCCGCTTGGGTAAAGCGGAAGATGTTGTCGACGAAGAAGAGAACGTCTTGGCCCTGATCACGGAAATGCTCAGCGACCGTGAGACCCGTCAAAGCCACCCGAGCGCGGGCGCCTGGCGGCTCGTTCATCTGACCATAGATCAATGACGCCTTTGAGCCAGCGGCCGAACCATCGTTCTCGGCTGGGTTCTTGTTCACGTTCGATTCGATCATTTCCCAGTAAAGGTCGTTGCCTTCACGGGTCCGCTCGCCAACGCCCGCGAACACGGAATAACCGCCGTGCACCTTCGCGATGTTGTTGATGAGCTCTTGGATGAGAACCGTCTTGCCGACGCCAGCGCCGCCGAAGAGGCCAATCTTACCGCCCCGTGCGTAGGGACAGAGAAGATCGATCACCTTGATACCTGTGGCGAGCACTTCGGCTTCCGTCGACTGCTCGACCAGAGGCGGTGCTTCTGCGTGGATGGGGCGTTTCACGTCCGAGGGGATCGGGCCCATATCGTCCACGGGCTCACCGATCACATTCATGATCCGGCCAAGCGTGCCTTCACCGACGGGAACCTGGATCGCTGTGCCGGTGTCAGCGACGGCCTGGCCGCGGACGAGACCTTCGGTGGAGTCCATAGCGATCGTGCGGACCGTGTTCTGACCGAGGTGCTGAGCCACCTCGAGAACCAGACGGTTGCCGCCGTTGTCTGTTTCGAGTGCGTTCAGGATCGCGGGGAGGTGGCCGTCGAACTCGACGTCCACGACCGCGCCGATCACCTGCGCGATTTTTCCTTCTGCCATCATTGTTCCTTCTTTTGACGGGCGCTTAGCGCCGGTTTGATTCGATTTCTATGGGTGTGAGGCCGCGCCGGTGACGTCATCGAGAATTTTCGTCAAATTCGCGCCGGCGACAGGGTCGGAGAATTTCTCGCTCCATTCAGCATAGGCCGCCTTCCCCAGGGAGGAACGGGCTTCATCATCGTGCCACAGCCTGTTCATGGCCGCGCGAAGCGCATCTGGATCCAGCGGCGGGACAATGACGGCGCCCTGACCGTCAATCAGATAATCGCGCGTGCCTGGACAATCAGTCGCAATCACGGGGCAACCAAGGGCCATCGACATCAAGAACGTCACTTGCCCCGATGCGGTGGTCAGATTGCTGATAGGAACAATCGAAAACCGCGCCTTGGCGTTGAGCTCTTCGCAAGCCGCGAGGCTCATGCCGTGGCGGACCTCGACATTGGGCGGAATGGTCATGCCTGCCACCAGGTCCGGCTTGCACACCAGAACAATCTTGCCGTCAAAACCCGATGCGGCCTCGAGGAGGGACAGATAGTCTCGACCGGCCGACCCCATGGCCACGGCGAACGGTTCGTCCTCGGAAGGCTCCATCTTCGTCATGGCGCCGCGCTGCAACGGAACGAAGGAAAAGCGCTCCTCCGCCAGGCCGTGCCAAGCCGCATAGCGCGCGATCTCCTCCCGTGAATGGACAATCAGCCGATCGACATTGCGCAAAAAAACGCCCGACCCTTTGCCCTTTAAGGGGTTGCCGATATCGCCAAGATTGTAGCTCCAGCCAACGATCTGGGGGCGTTGTTTGACCGACCATGTTTTTCGCACACCAGCCGCCAGCGCCAATTGAGGAAAGTTGGTCACAACAACGTCCGGTAAAGTCTTAAACGCTTGATCCACATGCTGAAGATGCATGGTCCATTGCGACGAGCTGGTTTTTGACCCTCCCATATGCCAGCTCGTTGGCTTGGCTATGGGCGGGACACGGTAGAATTCATAGCGCGCCCCTTGGGGGGCAAAGTCGTCGATCCAGCGACCATCTTTGTCGCCGCTTGGATGAAGCACCGCGACGCGCATGGTTGCTTAAACGCTCTCGGCGCCCGCGATGATTTCAACGAGTTCCGTCGTGATCTGTGCTTGGCGCGCGCGGTTGTACTGAATGTTCAGCTTATCGATGAGCTCGCCCGCATTGCGGGTCGCGTTGTCCATCGCCGTCATGGACGCCGCCTGCTCCGAGGCAATATTTTCCAACAGGGCACGGAACACTTGCACACTGACATAACGGGGAAGAAGCGTCTCAAGGATCACCTCTTCGTCAGGTTCGTACTCGTAAGGCGCCGAGATTTTGTTGTCGCCTTCCGCAACCTCCGGCGGGCTTGCCGGAATAACCTGATTGGCCGTGGGCACTTGGCTGATCACGGATTGGAAACGACCGAAAAAGATCGTGGCAACGTCAAACGCGCCCGCTTCATACATCGCAAGAAGCTTCGTGCTGATCATTGATGCTTCGTCGAACCCGACACTGCGGGTCTCTTTAAAATCGATGCTCTCGACAATGAGGTCATCATAAAGACGTTTCAAAAGCTCAAAGCCCTTGGTCCCCACCGTGAAGAGTTTGACCTTTTTTCCCTGCCCTTGGAGTTTGATGATATGCTCCCGCGCCAGGCGCGCAATCGAGGAGTTAAAGGCGCCGCAAAGTCCGCGATCGGCGGTGGCGACAACGAGCAGATGGGTCTCCTCTTGGCCCGTGCCGGTGAGCAGTTTCGGTCCCGGCGCACCCGGTGTCAGGCCCGCTGCGAGGTTAGCGAGCACCGTTTCGATACGCTCCGCATAGGGACGGGCAGCTGTCGCTGCTTCTTCGGCACGGCGCAATTTCGCTGCCGCAACCATCTGCTTCGCTTTGGTGATCTTCTGCGTCGACTTCACAGAGCCAATGCGGGTTTTAAGGTCTTTGAGGCTAGGCATCGGGTCCTACATTTCTATTGCGCACGGTCATCAAGCTGAATGATGACGCGCGTCATGGAGTGTTTGTGATGGAGTTTTGATGCAGTGAACATCACTGATCCCTCCGTATAAAAAGATCGTCCGTCGCGGCAATCCGCGCCTTGAAGCTGTAGCCTTGCTCAATAAGGGCAAGGCGAACCTGCTCTGAGCCGCCCCGCTGTGCGTTGTTTTCCATCAGGATCCAACGCGGGAACAGGCCGCCCGCGAACAGTCCTCGCAACACAAGCAGTTCGGCGCCTTCGACATCAATGAGGGCAAGATCGACATGCGAAAGATCAGGGCAATGATGGGAAACTGGACCTGCGTTCACGATGTAGGACGTGTGCGGCATGGAGCTCAGATGCGCGGGGTCAACAAAGTCCTTGAAGCTCGACAGTTGATGCTCCCAGCCATAACGGGCCTCAAACTCAACGAATTCGAGCTTATCGACGGTCTCAGCAACGGCGGCGTTGATGAAAGGCGTGGACCTCTTCTCCCGCCAAAGATCAGCAAACCGCTGAATGGGATCAAAGGCATAACCGGTCCAACCTTGCTGTTCGAAAAACCAGCTGTTGCTGCCCTGAACCGGGTGATTGCAACCAATGTCGACAAACACCCCTGTCGTTGCCCCCTCCATCACGGCCTCAGCCAAATAACGGTCTTGGCCATGCTGGGATGCGTAAGGCGCCTCGGGGTCGCGCGAAGGAACAATGTCCACGTCGGGATAGTGTTGCCGCACAATCCGGCCGTCGGCCCAATTTTTCCATCTGCCGTAGACGGAAAAAACGGGCTGGGCCAAATTCCGATATTTGTGCAACAATCGCCGCATCGGCTTCTCCGAGCAAACGCAAAAGCACCAGGGGCGACGCGTCCGCTCGTTCTCTCCCTAAGCGAAGTTCTTCGAGAATGTGTCGAGGATCTCGATCAGTTTTTTCTCAAGATCGTCAGTGAGTTTCTTTTGATCACGAATGCCCGTGAGGACGTCTTCGTGCTGGCTGTGCATGTGGCGCAGGAACTCATCTTCGAATTTGCCAACCTGGGCCGTCTCGATGCCGTCGAGGTAGCCGCGCGTTCCCGCAAAGATCACAGCGACCTGCTCTTCGACCTGCAGCGGTGAGTACTGAGCTTGTTTAAGAAGCTCCGTGAGGCGTGCACCGCGGTTGAGCGTGGCTTGCGTGGCAGCGTCAAGGTCTGAGCCGAACTGGGCGAAGGCCGCTAGCTCACGGTACTGAGCAAGCTCACCCTTAATCTTACCAGCAACCTGCTTCATCGCCTTGATCTGCGCCGATGAGCCCACCCGGCTCACCGAAAGACCGACGTTCACCGCCGGGCGAATGCCTTGGTAGAAGAGATCCGTCTCAAGGAAGATCTGGCCATCGGTGATCGAGATCACATTGGTCGGGATATAGGCCGAGACGTCGTTCGCCTGCGTCTCAATGATCGGCAGCGCGGTTAGCGAGCCCGAACCATGGTCTTCGTTGAGCTTCGCCGCCCGCTCAAGCAGGCGAGAGTGAAGGTAGAAGACGTCGCCAGGGAACGCTTCGCGGCCCGGCGGACGGCGAAGAAGAAGCGACATCTGGCGGTAGGACACAGCCTGCTTGGTGAGGTCGTCATAAACGATCACAGCGTGCATGCCGTTGTCACGGAAATACTCGCCCATGGCGCAGCCCGCGAATGGCGCAAGGAACTGAAGCGGCGCCGGGTCAGACGCGGTCGCCGCCACAACGATCGTGTAGTCGAGGGCGCCATTGTCCTGGAGCGTTTTGACGATCTGCGCGACGGTCGAGCGCTTTTGGCCGATCGCAACATAGATGCAGAAGAGCTTGCCTGAATCGTCGGCGGCAGCGGCGTTGGGTTCGCGCTGATTGAGCATGGCGTCGATGCAGATCGCGGTCTTCCCGGTTTGGCGGTCACCGATGACGAGCTCACGTTGGCCACGGCCGACGGGGATCATGGCGTCAATCGCTTTGATGCCGGTCTGCACGGGTTCGTGCACCGATTTCCGCGGTAGAATGCCAGGTGCCTTGACGTCCACCAGGCGGCGTTCAGAGCCTTCAATCGGGCCCTTGCCGTCCAGCGGGTTGCCGAGCGGATCAACAACGCGGCCAAGAAGGCCTTTGCCGACGGGCACGTCAACGATGGCCTCGGTGCGCTTCACCGTTTGACCTTCAGCGATGCCGGTGTCGTCGCCGAAGATCACGACGCCGACATTGTCCTCTTCAAGGTTCAGCGCCATCCCTTTGACGCCGCCCTCAAACTCCACCATTTCACCGGCGCGCACATTGTCGAGGCCGTACACCCGAGCAATACCGTCGCCGACCGACAGCACCTGGCCGATTTCCGAGACTTCAGCATCCTTGCCGAAATCCTTGATCTGCGTTTTCAGAATAGAGCTGATTTCTGACGCGTTGAGTTCCATACGCTTACGCCTCTTTGAGTCGGGCGCGCAGGCGCGCCAATTTGGTTTTGAGGGAGGAATCGATCATCCGGCTGCCGATCTTGACGATCAGACCGCCAAGAAGGTCGGGGTCGGTGCGGGTGTCGAGCGTGACGTCCTTGCCAATCGAGGCGCGCAGTTGAGCGCGCAGCTCGGTCGCTTGGTCATCGCTGAGCGGGTGGGCAGAGACCACCTCAGCGGACACCTCTCCGCGGGCTTCGGCGGCCAGGCGCTTAAAATTGGCGATCACGGTGAGCAGCACGGGCAACCGACTGTTGGTGGCCAAAAGCTTGATCAGATTGATGGTGAGTTGGTCAGCACCGCCCTTTTCAAGCACCGCCGCTAGCCCGGTCAATTTGGTCTCGGCCGGAAAGGCGGGGGATTGGATCAAACGTTTGAGGTCATCGCTCGCGTCATAGGCGCCGCGAAGGGCCTCAAGTTCTGCCTCAATCGCATCGACCTTGGCTTCGTCCTGGGCCAGTTCGAAAAAAGCTGCCGCGTAGCGCTCGGCGATCTCGGACCGTGAATCGGCCATAGTGTTCTTCTTCTCCGTCGCGGATAGCCGCCCCGCGCTCAAAAGAACCCTCAAAAGGCAGGCGGCAACAGGAGCGAGAGGCAATCTCTCGCTTGCGCAGCGCGGCGGCTAGCACGCGTTTTTCAGGGGTGCAATGCGCTCCTCCAACGCAAGTGCGGCGGAGGCCAAAAAGCCGCTCAAGGATCGACTTTCTGCATCTCGTGGAGCGTAAATTCGCGCACCTTGCCCTCAGTTGCCGCAGAGTACGCCGCAAGGTGGGGTGTGTTCATGTGCTGTTGCCACAGCGCGCGACTGGTCCAGGTCTCATAGAACATGAAGTGCAACGGATCCTCATGGTCGCTGTGCAGGTCATAGCGAAGACATCCCTCTTCGGCCTTTGTGACTGGCACGAGCTTATCGAGCTCTGCCCGAACGAGATGTTCATCGCCCGAATTCGCAAAAATATGAGCAACAATGGTGAGGTCGGTCATGGCGCGCTCCGCTGTTTTTGGTTGGGCGCGACCTAACAAACTCGATGTGTTATTGAAGTACGCAAGATAAAGACCCCTACCCACAAAAAGGATACTGTCCGACCGATGGCCCGCTTCGATGTTTATGACTGTTCAGACGGCTGTCCGGTTGAAGCAGCGCTGGAGCTTATCGGCGGTAAGTGGAAGGGCGTTATCCTCTTCCACCTGTTGGACGGCACCAAACGGTTCAATGAGCTCCAACGTCTTGCCGGTACAGTAACGCAGCGTATGCTGACAAAACAACTGCGAGAGCTTGAGGCATGCAAGCTCGTTCACCGCGAAGTCTACGCCGTTGTTCCGCCCAAGGTGGAATACAGCCTGACGCCGAAGGGGGAAACGCTCAGGCCTGTTCTGCTGCTGCTTAAAGAGTGGGGTCGAGAGCATGCTTTGTACAACTTGATACAAAAAGACGACTAGATGTCCGTTCAATCGGCCTCTAATCTATAAATATGGAGTTGATGAACACGGACCGATGAGAAACCTTGATAAGACGGCGCTTCCAACGTCTGTGCACTTAGCGCTCTTGTGGGCAGCGCTGATGGGCCTTTATATCTACAACGACTATTACATGCTTTATATGCCCGGAACACTCGACAATATGGCGAGTGGTACCATGGGGCCCTTGGGCCCGGCGACCGACGGCGTGATGGTCGGCGTCGCCTTGCTGCTCGCGATCCCTGCCCTGATGATTTATCTCTCGGTGGGATTGCCCGCGGTCGTGAGCAAGTGGCTGAACGTGTTTTTCGGGGCGGCCTACACCGCGGTGGAGGTGATGACCTTTATGGGCAGCCACCTCTTTTATCAGATGGTCGTCGTCTTTGAGATTATTGTCACGCTGCTGATCGTGCTCAAAGCTCTTCGCTGGCCAAAAGCCGACGCAGCCTAACCAACCTTCCCGTGGATCAAATCCGCCGCGCGCTCGGCGATCATGATCGTCGGCGCGTTGGTGTTGGCCCCCACCAGGGTGGGCATGATCGACGCATCAATAACCCGCAACCCCTCCACGCCCCGCACTTTCAAATCCGGCGTTAGCACCGCCATCGGATCATCATCCGCCCCCATCTTGCACGTGCCGACCGGGTGATAAATCGTCTCGGCCTTCTCGCGGATGTGATTGTCGAGCACCTCATTGGTGAGTTCTGTCTCGGCGAACTCGCGAGCCACGGGCGCATGTTTCTGAAACGCAGGGGCCTCTGCCAAGCGCCGAGCGAGACGAAGCCCGCGCCTCATGGGCTCCCAGTCTTCTTCTGCGGTGAGGTAGCATGGATCAATTTTGGGGGGCGCCGATGGATCATTGCTCCCTAGGCGAATGGTTCCTTTGCTCTTGGGATAAAGAAGACACACGTGGAAGGTAAAACCGTCACCCCAAACCATCTTGCGCCCATGATCCACCAAAATCACGGGCAGGAAATGGAACTGAATATCGGGGAGAGGAAGCGAAGGATCCGATTTCAAAAACGCCCCTGACTCAGCGATGTTCGAGGACAAAAGCCCATCCCGTTTGAAGGCGTAGCGCAAAGGTTCAGGTAGTGCTCGGAGGAGCGCAGCGAACGAATATCCGTACCCCACAGAACTCTTCGTCTTATAGGTCCAGGCCGCATCGAGGTGGTCTTGCATGTTCTCGCCCACACCCGGGCTATCATGGACGACCTCAACCCCATGCTCCTTGAGGTGCTCCGCAGGCCCCACGCCGGACAGCATCAGGATTTGCGGCGAACCGAGGGCGCCCGCCGACAAGATCACTTCCCGGTTGGCTTTGATGGTTTCGACCTTCTCGCCTTGCAAAAAATCCACGCCGGTGGCGCGCTTTCCTTCGAAGACGACGCGTTGCACCGCCGCTTCCGTGACAATCGTCAGATTGCTGCGCGCCTTCACCTCATCAGACAAATAGGCCTTCGCCGCAGAACAGCGTTGCCCGTTTCTTTGGGTGACCTGGTACCAGCCAAACCCCTCACGCTCGAACCCTGCTAGATCGACGTCGGTCGGGTACTGAAGTTCACCGCCCGCCTCGATAAAGTCTTTGCTCAGCCAATTCTTCGAGCGCAGGTCAGAGACGGACAAAGGCCCGCCTGCGCCATGCACCTCCGATTCGCCATGTTCGTGGTCCTCAGCTTTTTTAAAATAAGGAAGGCACGCATCCCACGTCCAGCCCGTCGCCCCCGCATCTTGCCAGCTGTCATAGTCCTCTGGCGCGCCGCGGGTGTAGCACATCGCGTTGATGGAGCTTGAGCCGCCCAGGGTCTTGCCCCGCGGCCAGTACATTTGCCGGTTGTTGAGTTCGGTCTGGGGCTCTGTCTCAAAGCCGTAATTGATCGAATCCATTTTGGTGATGAGGGTGATGCCAAGCGGAATGTGGATAACCGGGCTTTTATCGGCCGGCCCAGCTTCAAGCAGCGCGACCGTACAGCTTGGGTCCTCACTCAGTCTCGACGCCAAGCACGCCCCTGCCGATCCGCCACCCACGACCACAAAGTCCGCCTGAAGCATGGTTATCCTCCTCAACGCTCATTTCTTTTGGATCCGACTGTCGGACGAGGCCGCCTTGATCGCAAGGCTGATGCGCTGCTGGATTGACGTTTGCGGCGCCGTGCCGCCGCGTTGACAACATTTTGTACAAGCGGATCTTGGCGACGCGCCCCCTGAGCCGGTATCGGCAAGGGATGACGATCACAAATGCCCCTGGTCTTCCGCCTGAGCCATTCCTGAAAGCAGCGTTCGCGCACACGCGGATGGCAATGATCGCCACCGACCCGCACCAATCGGACAACCCCATTGTCTTTGCGAACGACGCCTTTCTTCGCCTCACAGGCTATGGCCTTGATGAAGTCGTGGGAAAGAACTGCAGGTTTCTTCAGGGCCCCGACACCGACCCTGATGTCCTCAATCAGATCCGGACAACCATCGCGGATAAGGTCTTCGGCTATTTTGAGATCCTCAACTACAAAAAAGACGGCACACCGTTCTGGAATGCCCTGCACATCAGTCCAGTCTATGATGATGATGGTCAGCTTACGCATTTTTTTGGCTCGCAGTGGGACATCACGGTTCAGCGCGACACGGTCGAAGCGCTCTCCGGTGATGTTCGGCTGGCGGATGATCGCCTGCAAGAAGCCATCGACCGGGCACGCCAGCTCGAATTTGCGCTCAACCAGGCCAATGACAGTGTATTGATGACGGAGTATGCCCCATTGCATGAGCCTGGCCCCCGGATCACCTGGGTAAGCAAGGGCTTTGAGCGAATGACTGGCTACACGTCCTCCGAGGTGGTCGGGAAAACCCCGCGGATCCTGCAAGGACCGCTCACGGATCGAAAGGCGATGGCGACGCTGAAAGAAAGCCTCCTTGCCGGCCGAAACCATGAGCACACGCGGACCTTCAACTACAAAAAGGATGGCGCGCCCTTCATCGTCGAATGGTCCGTGTCGCCAACCCTCAACGAACGGGGGGAGCCGACCTCCTGGCTCGCGGTGCAACGGGATGTGACCGCCGCGGTTGCCGCAGAAGAAGAGCGCGAGCGGCTGGTGCGCGAGCTTGATCACCGCGTGCGCAACCTCTTTTCCACGGTCCAGGTGATCACCCGCGGCGCAGGCGCTGGTGACGGCACGGCCGAGGGTTTGCGCAGCGGGCTTCTTTATCAATTGCAGGCGCTGGCATCGGCCCATGACTTGGTGTTCCAGGACGCCTCCAGGCAGGCGCCAATGGCCGCTATTGTGAGCGCAGTGCTGGAGCCCTTCGACCCCAATGGAAAACTCATCATCCGTGAGGGGACAGAGGGATCCTTCGCGGCGAAACAGGCCGTCAACGCAGCCATTATTCTGTATGAGCTTGCGCTGCTCTCGTCGGAACGCGGCGCTTTGCAGGACAAAAAAACAATCACGCTCACCTGGAAGCTGGTCGGGGATGAGCTGAGGATCACGTGGGAAGAACCCGCCCCCTTACCCGACCCTCGACAACATGGGTTTGGCTTGGTGCGCACCTTTGTGCAGTCATCGAAATGGGACGAAGCGGGCATTGCGGAGTCCGGGACCGGTTTCGTCGTCCGGCTGGGTCTCATGGCGCGCTAACGCGACGGGCGCCCCGAAAGCTGCCAGCGGGCAAAGGTAAGAAAACCCGAAAGGATTGCGACGATCCCGCCAATAATGGTGAGAAGCGGCGCACCGAGGTTCAAATCTGCGAAGATGTGCATCCCTGCGCCGTAAAAAATCGCCGACCCTGCGACCATCGTCCCAGAGAGCCCATCCCCGAAACCACGGGGAAGGCGGACGATGCGCTGCAGCAGCGTCGCCAAAAGACCCGCCACCAACAACAAAACGGCCACCAACGGACTAACGAAGGGAAGAAGATCGACCACTTGATATCGGGGGCCGGCCATACCGCTCATGGTGGTCACAGCAATTGCGACGGGGACGACAAGTGCGATGAGCGCACCAACGAGAAAAGCTCGGATCAGACTAAGCATCATCCATCTTCAACGCTTTGATGAAGGCCTCTTGCGGGATCTCCACGCGCCCGAATTGGCGCATCTTCTTTTTACCAGCCTTTTGTTTATCGAGGAGTTTCCGTTTCCGGGTGGCATCCCCGCCATAGCACTTGGCCGTCACATCCTTGCGCATCGCGCCGATCGTCTCCCTGGCAATCACACGCCCGCCGAGGGCCGCCTGGATCGGGATCTTAAAGAGGTGGCGCGGAATGAGGTCTTTGAGACGCTCGCACATCGCCCGGCCACGAACCTCGGCCTTTGATCGGTGAACCACCACCGCGAGGGCATCCACGGGCTCCTCATTGACCAAGATCTGCATCCGGACGAGATCATCCTTCCGATAACCGATGATCTGATAGTCAAAACTCGCATAACCCTTGGTGATCGACTTCAAGCGGTCATAGAAATCAAAAACGACTTCGTTGAGCGGCAACTCATAAACCACCATCGCGCGGCTGCCCGCATAGGTGAGATCTTGCTGGATCCCGCGGCGGTCCTCACAAAGCTTGAGAACACCGCCAAGAAAATCATCCGGCACCAGAATGGTGGCTTTAATCCAAGGCTCTTCGAGATGTTCAATATGCACCGGGTCTGGCATATCGGCCGGATTATGGAGCTCCTCCATCGTCCCGTCGGTCTTGTACATATGATAGACCACCGATGGTGCGGTGGTGATGAGATCGATGTTGAACTCACGTTCAAGCCGCTCTCGGACGATCTCGAGGTGCAAGAGACCTAAAAACCCGCAGCGAAAACCAAACCCGAGCGCCGCTGAGGTCTCCATCTCATAGTCAAAACTTGCATCATTGAGACGCAGCTTCGCGATGGCATCGCGGAGGTCTTCGAAATCTGCGCTATCCACCGGGAAAAGGCCGCAAAAGACCACGGGCTGGTTGGGCTGAAAGCCCTCAAGCGCCTCTGCTGCAGGCTTTTTCTCATCGGTGATGGTATCACCGACCTTGGTGTCCGCGACCTCTTTGATCGACGCGGTGAGGTAGCCGATCTCACCGGGACCCAGCTCATCCATCTCCACCCGTTTGGGGGTGAAGACGCCGACCTGATCGACCTGGTACGTCGCGCCCGCCTTCATCATACGGATTTTCTGGCTCTTCTTGAGCTTTCCATCAATGATCCGCACCAAGACCACCACACCGAGATAGAGGTCGTACCAACTGTCGACCAGCATCGCCTTAAGCGGCGCGTCAGGGTCCCCTTCCGGCCCAGGCAAGCGATGCACAATCGCCTCAAGGACGTCGGGCACCCCGATGCCGGTTTTTGCGGAAATCTCGACCGAATCCGAGGCATCAAGTCCGATGACCTCCTCGATTTGCTCCTTCACCCGGTCGGGTTCGGCGGCAGGCAGATCGATTTTGTTCAAGACCGGGACGATCTCGTGGTTGACCTCAATCGCCTGGTAGACATTGGCGAGGGTCTGCGCCTCGACCCCTTGGGAGGCATCGACGACCAAAAGTGAGCCTTCGACCGCGGCAAGGCTCCTGTTCACCTCATAGGCAAAGTCCACATGCCCCGGCGTGTCGATGAGGTTGAGGATCTAGGTCTCACCGTCCTTTGCCTGGTAGGTGAGGCGCACGGTCTGCGCCTTGATGGTGATCCCTCGCTCGCGCTCGAGGTCCATATTGTCGAGGACCTGCTCCTGCATCTCGCGCTCGGTCAGCCCCCCGGTCACCTGGATCAGGCGATCAGCCAAGGTCGATTTGCCGTGGTCGATATGGGCCACGATCGAAAAATTACGGATGCGGGAAAGGTCGCTCATAGCGGGCAGATACGCCCGGCCGCCCTTCGCCGCAATGCGGCGTCGACGGGACCCGCCTCAGAAGCATCGTGACGCCTACGGGAGCGCGGCAAGGGGCGGGAAAAGCGGGGCGGTATCAGCCGCAACACAATCGGCGTACCAGCGCATGGGATGGCGCTGCGGCACCCGCTCCACAAAGGTGCCCGAATGGGGCGCAAACCAAACCGCATCAAAGCTCCCGTCGGTTTTTAACGTCGCGCGCCACGAGACGACCTGCTCTGTTCCGCCAAACCGCTCCCGTTGGGGATGGAGGTCGCTGGGTTCTCCAAGAACCGCTAAATTGATCATGAAGTCTTCGAGCTGCACTTCGACCGTCGTGCCGTCGCGAACCGAAACCCAGGCCGGACGGGAGGCATGCTCGATGGTTTGTTGCGGATCAGATCGCCGGCGTGAACCCCACGCCACTTTAAGGTCACATCCGCTTCGAATGGCGGCAATGAGCGAACGTTCGGAGCCCTCGGTGACCTCGCCGTCTTGGGTGTGGGCCAGCTTCAGGTGCCATCGGGGCTCGGCCTCACACGCAGCAAGAAAAAGGGGCACAAGCAGCAAAAAAAGACGGACCATGGCCTGAGGATTAGGCCGTTGAACAGAGCAAGAGAACAGGCCGCTCAACCGCTCAACCTGGGCTCAGCGAGCGTTAGGCGCGTTTGTCCTCAAGGATATGCGTCGCTTTTTTTTGGATCTTGCTGGTCACCTTTTCTGCCACAGTTGCCAGGAAGTCCGGCAAGTTGACGGTGATCCGGACATGCTGGGGAAAGACGTCCGCCACGCCGGTGATCTTCTGCATCATCGCGCGCGCCGTAAAATGCAGGCTATCGCCTTCCCAATGCTGCTCCACCTGCACCGCCCATTTGCTGGCGAGCGAGCTGGTGATCTCGACGATCCCTTCATCAATGCGCTTTTTGGCTTCATCGATGGTTTTGGAGTGCTCAATCGTGACGGTCACAGGTCTGGCCATGACAACGATATAGCCCCGCTTTGCAAATTTCGAAGACAGAAAAGCCGAGGCAGGCTTCGAATCCCTAAGAAAGGCTTGGTTGCAACGCAAAACTTTGATATAAAGTCCGGATAAGTTGGGGGACCTTTCATGACCAAAATTCTTACTGCTTTTGCTGCTGCGGTTTTTTCGCTTGCAGCCTCAGCCCATGCGGTTTTCGTTAATCTCGAGAACGTCGATGTCAGCGCCGACAATGCGGACGGCGAAGCCATGGTTTTTGACGATGGAACGTTTCAGGTGTGGCTTGGCGCCTATACCGTCGATGGGACAGCGGCCGATCCAGTGTTCAACGCCATTGATGATGCCCTGATCAGCAACGCGTTTGGCGTTGGTATTCGCACCGGCTTTTTTGACCCGGGCCAGATCGATGGCATCTCGTCACGCGAGGCGCTGTTCGTCGAAATTCGCGATTCAGGCACAGGCCAGATCGTTGAGTTCACGGAAATTGCCTTCAACCTGGCTTTGTCGACGGACAACGTGACCGTCTTTGCTGGAAACGGCATTGATGATTTGTCGCTGGTGGCTCTCAACGTTCCGATCCCGCCATTCAACCAAGTCCTGTCTGGCTCAATCGTCGCGTCGAGCTTGATGCTTGCCGCCTTTGAGAGCGATGATGGCTTTTATGTGGAATCGATCGAGTTCAATCCCGTTCCCATCCCCGGCGCGTTGCCTTTGATGGCTGCTGGTCTTGGCGGTTTGGCTTTCGCACGGAAAAAACGCGCTGCTCGTTAAGACAATCCACGAACGAATGACCCCCTAAAAGAAAAACCCCGCGATGGCCCTGGCCGCCGCGGGGTTTTTCTTGTGGTGTTGAGCGCAAGAGGAACGCGCTTAGGCGGCGAGCTTCCGGATCACGTAATGCAGGATCCCGCCATTTTTATAGTATTCTAGCTCATCAGCAGTATCGATCCGTGCCAAGAGGGTGATCTCCTTTTTCGCTCCATCACCCATGGTGATTGTGGCGCGCAGCTCCTGCTGGGGTTCAAGCGTTTCAACACCGTGAATGGTGATCTCTTCATCGCCTGTGAGCCCCAAGGACTGCCATCCCTCACCCTTCGTGAACTGAAGCGGCAACACACCCATGCCAATGAGATTGGAGCGGTGGATCCGCTCGATCGACTGAAAGATCACCGCCTTCACCCCAAGAAGCACCGTCCCCTTCGCGGCCCAGTCACGAGACGATCCATTGCCATAAAGCTCGCCGCCAAAGACCACGAGACCGTTGCCGTCTGCTTTGTGTTTCATGGCGGCGTCGTAAATCGACATCACCTCACCTTTGTATTTGGTGATCCCGCCTTCGGTTCCAGGAACCATATTGTTCTTGATGCGGATGTTTGCAAACGTTCCGCGCATCATGACTTCGTGGTTGCCCCGGCGCGAGCCATAAGAGTTGAATTCGCGCTCAGGCACCTGGTGGTCTTGCAGATAGGAGCCAGCAGGGCTGTCGTCCTTGATCGCACCCGCAGGCGAGATATGGTCTGTGGTCACACTATCGCCGAGGAGCGCCAAGACCTTCGCGCCCTCGATCGGCTGAAGGTCCTGGGGCTCTATCGCCATACCGGCAAAATAAGGCGGGTTCGCCACATAGGTCGACTGCGGCCAATCATAGGTATCATTATCGCCCGCATCGATGTTCTGCCAGCTGGCATCGCCTTTGAAGACGTCCCCATAGCGTTCAATGAACATTTCACGAGTCACGCATTGCGCAACGATCGCGGCGATTTCTGCGGAGGTCGGCCAGATATCCTTCAGGAAGACATCATTGCCGTCTTGGTCCTGACCAATCGCATCCTTGGTGACGTTGATGTTCATCGAGCCGGCCAGCGCATAAGCCACGACAAGCGGCGGCGACGCCAAGAAGTTGGCGCGGACATCTTGGTGAATACGGCCCTCAAAATTCCGGTTTCCTGAGAGGACCGCTGCGACCGCAAGGTCGTTATCCTGGATAGCGTTTGAGATCGCCTCGGGCAGGGGGCCCGTGTTGCCGATGCAAACAGTGCAGCCATAGCCAGTGAGGTTAAACCCGATCGCATCGAGATCATCCTGCAGGCCTGCCTTTTCGAGATAGTCGGTCACGACTTGGCTTCCCGGAGCAAACGACGTTTTAACCCAGGGCTGACTCGTCAAGCCGCGTTCTCGCGCTTTGCGAGCCACAAGGCCTGCAGCAACGAGCACGGAGGGGTTAGATGTGTTGGTGCACGACGTGATCGCGGCAACGGCCACGTCGCCATGCCCGAGGGTGAAGTCTTCGCCTTGAACGGGGAACTGCTTGTCTGCTTCGTCCGCCTTGCCGTACTCTTTATCAAGGGCTGCGGCAAAGGCCTGCGGCGCTTCGGTCAGAATGATCTTGTCCTGTGGACGCTTTGGACCAGAGATCACGGGCACGACGGACGAGAGATCCAATTCCAACGTATCAGTAAAAATGGGTTCAATGCTGTCATCGCGCCACATGCCCTGCTCTTTTGCATAGGCCTCGACCAGGGCGATGCGATCTTCATCACGACCCGATGTCCTCAGGAAGCGGAGTGTTTCCTCATCGATCGGGAAAAAGGCGCATGTTGAGCCGAACTCGGGCGACATATTACCCAGGGTTGCTTGGTCTTCGAGGCTGAGATTTCCGACACCTGATCCATAGAACTCGACAAACTTGCCAACCACGCCTTTGTCCCGGAGCATTTTGGTGACCGTCAGCACAAGGTCGGTTGCGGTCGCGCCCTCCGGTAGTTTCCCGGTCATTTTAAACCCAATGACATCGGGGATCAGCATCGAAACAGGTTGGCCGAGCATCGCAGCCTCCGCTTCAATGCCGCCAACACCCCACCCCAAGACAGAGAGGCCATTGACCATGGTCGTATGGCTATCTGTACCCACACAAGTATCAGGGTAGGCATAGGTCTCGCCGTCATGGTCTGCTGTCCAAACGGTCTGGCTTAGATATTCAAGGTTCACCTGGTGACAAATGCCCGTCCCCGGCGGCACCACGCTGAAATTATCAAACGCCGTTTGGCCCCATTTCAGAAACTGGTAACGCTCCTTGTTCCGCTCATATTCGCGATCAACATTCTTCTGGAACGCTTCTTCCGTACCAAAATAATCAACCATCACGGAGTGATCGATAACAAGGTCAACCGGGGCAAGCGGATTGATCTTCTCTGGATCACCGCCGAGCGTCTTCATCGCATCGCGCATGGCGGCAAGGTCAACAATGGCTGGCACGCCCGTGAAATCCTGCATCAGCACCCGCGCTGGCCGATAGGCGATTTCGATGGGGTTCTTGCCGCCGTTTTTCAACCAAACACCAAACGCGTCGATCATCTCCGACGTCACCGTCCGACCATCTTCAAAACGCAGCATGTTTTCGAGAAGGTATTTGAGGCTCACCGGCAGCCGCGACAGATCGCCAAGCCGCTGCTCTGCCTTTTTCAACGCGTAAATCTGATAGGTCTTTCCGGCTGCGGAAAGAGCCGTCTTGGTCTTGAGTGTATCGTGACCAGGAATCATAAGCCGGGCTCCTTCTTAAGAATGGTTCGCACAAGGTACAGTTTTCACTGCCGCTTATGCGCGGGCGCAGCGCCGCTGTCTATCTGACACAACCAATGGGTCAGAACACCGGCAAAGATGCTGATCGCGCGGCACAACCACCAATGTGCGAGACGCCCGTCGTGACACTTAATATATAGGTCGCTGCGGCGCGGCTTCAAAGAACGAGCTGGGTCTGAACAACCAGCGCGACCTCTTTGCCATTCTCCTGGCGGATCGCGGTCTGCCAGACGGAGAGACGACGGCCGATTTTGACGGGCGTCGCAACAGCGATCACGGTGGCGCCTTCAGGGGCAACACCGAAGTCTCCGCTGATCACCACAGTTGCTTAGCGTTAGAGACGCACCATAATTTACCGAGAGGTCATAGCCGTCACGATTTATCTTTGCATATCGCTGTTTTCGTCAATTCAACGAAGCACTTAAATTGTATCCTGCGCACGACTGCGGCATAGCGCCAAACAAACCGATGGAAATATCGATTTGTTATAGAATGAAAAAGCAGCTAATCGCCTTAGTAGCTTGAAAATTAAAGTTCTACAGGTGTTGTTCTAATATGCGAAGATTTAGGTATTCAGCAATAAATAATAAGTCTCTCAGTAAAAATGCAGGCCATCAATTTGCGGCGACACATGCTTTATGCCACTATAAATCTGAAACTATATATTCGTTTATACCAAAAGTTGCATGCTCTACTATGCGGGTTTCCATGGCCATCGCTAATGGATGCATCAGTGGGCCTGAGGATTACATCTGGATACATCAGAACAACGCAACGTTTCGTGCTAGTCTTCGAGATTTAGCAACAGCAAAGTTCACTTTTGTAATTTTGCGCGATCCTCTTGCTCGCTTAGTATCAGTTTATCTTGATAAAATTGTCGATCGTACGCCAGTCTATTGGTCTTTCGATATAAACACAAATAGACAGTTTGAGCCAGATAGCATAACATTCAGATTATTTGTAGAAGAGTTATCAAAAGGACAAATAAAGCAAAACATTCATTGGAGGCCACAGGTAGACTTTTTGGTTTATAAAGATTATGACTTGTGGATACCATTGGAACGCTTTTCTCAACACCAAGACGTTTTACAAGAGCGGACTGGCATCATCATTCATGATGCACGTCAACTCACGAAACATGGTAATGATCAATATCAACTCAACCGCGACCAGTGCTTTGCTGATATCTCCCCTGCTGAAATAAGGAGCATGCGGCGCGACGGACTTTCGCCTGATGGCGAGAAAATGTTTGACGACAGACTTAGAAAAATTGCTCAAAATTTGTACGAGAAAGACATTGAACTTTACGGGTCGAAATTTGGTTCTCAATTATCGTGAGCATGAAAAGAACGCTTCGCTGCGGATACGGACAGCAACCTTGAAAACAAAACCATAGGCCCGTCGACATCTTGGGCAGCTGGAACCTCTCATAAACGAGCTCGAAACTGACAGCCCGTGGCTTAAGGCATTGATGGTTGCCCTTGCCCTTGCCCCAAGGCGCCGGACCAGCGCATCAACGGTGGCGATGGCTTTTGAAATGTCGCTTGAATGCCGAGATCTGACGGTGCGCCGAGCTGGACGCGATGTCCTTGCGGGTGCTGGCTTTGCGCTCACCCCCGGCCAGGTGCTGATGGTGCGCGGCGCTAACGGATCGGGAAAGACCTCGCTCCTCCGGGCGCTTGCGGGCCTGGCGCAGGCCGAAGGCGAGATCATCTTCCGCCGCGGCATTCAAGTGCTCGATGCGGGCTATATCCGCGCCGAAGAGATCCATTATATCGGCGTGGAGCCGGGGCTTTCATCACGCCTCACGGTCGAAGAAAACGCCGATTTTATCGCTGATTTTTACGGCGGCACGCTGCGGGACTCGTTGCGCGTCTTGGGCTTGCACCGCTTGGGTCAGTCGCGCGCTGGTCAGCTTTCGTCTGGACAACGCAAACGGCTGTCTTTCCTGCGGTTGATTGTCAGTCCACGCGCCCTGTGGCTGCTTGATGAGCCCTTTGCAGCGCTCGATGACGAAGGCCAGGATCTGGTGCGCAGCTTGATTGACGGGCATTGCTCGCGCGGCGGCGTTGCGGTCATTGCTCTACATGAACAGGACGGGATCCCCGGTGCCCGCACGATCACGGTCAAGGCGGCATGACCCCGCTACGTGCACTTTTCCGCCGTGAGCTCACGCTCCGGCTTCGCGCAGGCGGCTGGGCTGTGGGTGTGGGCACCCTCCTTGTGCTGGGTTTTCTTGCTCCACTCGCCATAGGGGGTGAGCAAAACACCCTGCGGTCAGCGGGCCCTGGGATCCTCTGGCTGATCCTTGGGGTCGCTGTGTTTCTTGGTGTGGAAGGTCTGTTCGAAGACGATCTCGCATCGGGTGCAACGGACCTTGTTCTGTTGTCACCCGTCAGCATGACCAGGGCGGCGCTCATTAAATTGGTGGTTGCGTGGGCTGTGTTGGCGGTGCCTTTGCTGATAGCGATGCCGCTCCTGCTTCTGTCCTATGGCAGCTCACCTTGGGGCGCTTTTGCGCTTCTTCTTGCAAGCCCAGGCATGGTTTTCGTTGCTGGAACCATCAGTGCACTGTGCACAAATCAAAGGCGCGGCGCGCCCTTGCTCGTCTTTCTAAGCCTACCCTTGATCATTCCGCCGCTGGTCTTCGGTCCAGCAGCAGGGGCCAGCGGATTGGCGCCCTATTTGATCCTTGGTGCTTACAGCCTTCAGGCAGTGGCCGTTTGTCCTGCGCTGACCGCGGCCGCCATCAAGCTCCAGCTGACATGATGGTCACCAAGACAATGGGTACCCAGCCGCGCCAAACTCCGGCATAGAGGGTCAAGTTTCGACCAAACAAGGGATTTGCATGCGCACTCTCGCCGCTTTCCTCCTCGCCTTCGCTCCCGCCACCGCCGCCTTTGCCGCTGAACCGCAGCAGGTGGCGACCTATCGGGACTGGATGGTCTTCACCTATGACACCGGTAGCGATGTGATTTGCTACGCTGTGACCGAGCCGCAGGACACCTCGCCAACATCAGCCCGGCACGGCGATGTGTTTTTCTCGGTCGCAACGTGGAAGTCAGGCGCGGCCGTCAATCAGCCAAGCTTTATGGCAGGGTACGACCTCCAGGACGGATCGGAGCCAACGGTCATGGTGGGGTCAGACCGCTGGGAAATGTTCTCAGCAGAAAAAGAGGGCTTCATTGAAGCAGGCAATGAAGAAGACCGATTGGTCGGCGCGATGCGGCGGGGCCGAGAAATGCGGGTTTCAGCCACATCAGCACGATCGACGGCGACCAATTACACCTTTTCGCTCCTCGGTATCTCAGCGGCGCTGGAACGGATCGAGCAAGCCTGTCGCTAAAGTTGCATTCCCGTCGAAGACTCTATCTTGAATTGCTAGAAACAACCTCTGGTCAACCTAAAACACCGCGATCACGTTAGGGATGCGCGGAGACATTTTGGTGGTCGCAGAGTGCTGTCGTCATGGGGGATCGGCGATCGTCGCCCTTTGCCTTGTGTGGGTGAGCGCCAGTGCTGGGGCTTGGCCTGAACCAATAGGCGGGCAGCTGACGATCGAGACCACGGAGTATTTTGAATCCGAACAACAAGACTCAGGGTTCCAACAATTCATTTCGCGGACTTATTTCATCCGCGGCATATCAGAGCATCTCAGCTTCGGCACCGTGGTCGCTTACGCCAATCAGTTCTCTTACGGGCCGACCTTCAGTTCCTCGCAGTCGGGGCTCAGCGAGGCAGAACTCTTTGCGCAAGCGTACCTCAAACGACAAGGAAACCACGCAACAGCGTTCAACCTCACCGGCGCCTTTTCGACGTCGCAAGACATTGCCGACAGCCGGGCCATGGGCAACGATGCCGCCCTTCAATTCAGTGCGCTGAGGGGTTGGGGCAATGAGCAGTTCTTCCTGGAGGCTTTGCTTGGCTACCGGCGAAGTCTCGGCAGCGACCGGGACCAATTGCGCGCCAACCTCACCTTAGGTCTCAAAGAGGGCGACGCGATGATCTTGCTGCAGAGTTACAGCACAGAAAGCGTGATGGATGGTTCTGAGCGCGGCGCCGACTTCGATCTCACGCAAATTGGACTGTCTGCCGTTTTGCCTGTTCGGGAAGGCCTTAAAATCGCTTTTGGCGGGCGCCGTGATCTCTCTGTCCGTGGTTTAGAACCTGGTCAGGCTCTTTTTCTTTCTCTCTGGTGGCGCCGATGAAAGCTGCTCTTCTGACCACGTCCCTTTTGACCATTAGTGGACTGACGACCTTTGCATGGGCGGCCGGCATTGATTCCGCCATGCTTCGCAGCCTGCCGTGGCGGGAGATTTTCCTCCTCGCTCTCCCTGCCATGTCGATCGCAGGATTACGCCTCCGACGCCTCCTCTGATGACCGCAGGGCTGTGTGACCTTAAGCTCACGACCGCAGCTCGGCGCCGATTTTCGGATCAGCAGATCACGCTTGGGCTTTGTGCCATCATCCTTCTTTTCGGCTGGCTTGTGATGGCGCCCGTCATCACGCTTCGTGTCCTGATGCTGATTAACCTCGTTTACGCAGCCGGTTTTTTTGCTTTGCGGTTTGGCGCCATCACGCGGGTGGCGCTGGCGCCGCAAACCACACCAGAACGCCAGCGGTCTCGCTCCAGCACCCCCGTGGTCACGGTTCTGTGCCCCCTCTACCGCGAAGCGGCGAGCGTGAACCGTTTGGTCGCGAGCATTCTGCGGACGGACTACCCGCATGATCATCTCGAGATCCTTATCCTTCTTGAAGAAGATGACGACGAGACAGCATCACGGCTTAACACTCGCCCACCAATGGTTCGTATCATTCGTATACCTTCTGGTGGCCCTCGAACGAAGCCGCATGCGCTCAACCATGGTCTACGAGATGCTCAAGGCAGCATTATCGGAATTTATGATGCCGAGGACCGACCAGAACCCGACCAAATTCCAAAGGCGGTCTCCGCCCTGACCCGTGGAGAGGCAGACCTTGCCTGCGTGCAGGCGAGGCTCAACTACTATAACCGCAGCGATTCCATCATTACGCGGCTTTTCTGCCTAGAATACGCGTTGCAGTTTGACTGGTTTTTACGCGGCTTGGATCTTTTGGGTTTGCCTCTTCCACTGGGCGGAACAAGCAATTTTGTGACGCGCGAGGCTCTTTTGTCCGTCGGCGGTTGGGATGCGCACAACGTCACAGAAGATGCCGATCTCGGTTTCCGGCTTTATAATGCAGGATTCCGCACCAAGACGATTGATAGCACCACCTATGAAGAAGCCACCGACACACCCAGGCGCTGGGTGCATCAACGATCGCGCTGGCTCAAGGGCTATCTGCAAACCTATCTCGTCCAACTCAGGCAAAAGCAGTCTTGGCGCGCCGGTGTGGTGCTCCATTTCGCCATCGGCGGGGTGGTTCTTAATGCACTGATTAACCCTTGGATGTGGACAGCATTCGTGGTTTGGGCGGTGACCGGAGCAGACCTTTTTGCCCCTTTGTTCGCTGGGATAGAAACACCGCTTTTGCTCGCTTTTTTTGTCGGCAACACTGGCACCGCTTGGCTCTTTATTATGGCGCCCACGGTCAGGGAGTGGTTCACCCTGGCACCATCGGGACTTCTTCTGCCCGTCTATTGGGTGTTGCAGTCGGTCGCTGCCTATAAAGCGTTCATCGAATTCTGTGTTCGTCCTTTCTATTGGGACAAGACCGAGCATTCCGAAGGGGAGGACAGCGTCCGCGAGGCCAATGATGCGTGACCGGCAGGTCCTGCTGGCCGCGATCTTCACCGCACTCGGCATGGTGTCACTGACGCAAACGAACTGGTTCAACGGCCTGTTGGCTGCTCGTCTCGCAAGCCTTGGCGGCGACGCGTCTTTCTTCGCATCCGACATCCCGTTGGTCATTGCCTCACTGCTTCCGGTTGAACCCTTGATTGCTCTCCGTCTCACCAGCATCGCGGGCTGGATCTGCGGGACGATCTTCCTTCTTCTTTTTTCGCGGACACGGCGCGATGCGGTCTTGATGCTTCACCCCGCGGCGGTGGTGATGACCGCCGCGGGCGCTGGCTTTGGCGCATTTGGCCTGATCACGCTTTTTGGGGCACTGCGGCGGGCAGCTCTAAGCCGTGCGATGGTCGACCTGCCGATGATCGGTCTTGCGATGGCGCTCGCTACACTGACGGTCCCGGAGTTTGAACGGCTGATCCTACCGCTCGCGTCGGTCCTCTTCCTGATCGCCCCGCCTGCGATGCTCGAACGACAGATCCTCAGCTTCTACCTCATTGTCTTTCTGCCCGCGTTGACGATCCTCGGTCTCGCAGCAGGTCTAGGTCGCGACCTCCTCTCACCCAGTCCAACAGAAACTGTCACGGCCAATATGGCGATCGCCGCGATCGCTGCACCGGGCCTGTTGTGGAGCAGCTTTGCGCAACCAACACGCCGATTTGCCTTGGTCCTTTTGATTTTGTTCGCTGTGCTGTCCTTCACTGGTCGACAGGGGCTCGACTGGCCGGTCCTCGCCGCGGCCCTTGCGGGGTCATCCGCGATGAGAGGCCGGTTCGGCGTGCTGCCCGAAACACTGGGCGCGGTGGTGACGGTGGGCGTCATCAGCACCCTTCGCCAAGAGTTGTTAAGCATCGGGGGCTGACAGGCACCGGCTCGGCATCGTAACGGAACCCTTGTGAGCCATCTTATCGATCCCCTTGCCCCATTGCGCGGCCATCCCTTCCTCATCATGGACGGCGCAGGGAATGATTTTGTCATCGCCGATCTGCGCAAGGGCGGGGTCATGACCGAAGCTGCAGCCATCGAGCTTGGCGACCGG
>JBCCBY010000010.1:0-22650 GCA_039033795.1 Pseudomonadota bacterium
CAGCGCCGCGGCCTTCCGCCTGAGGGGCGACAGCCCCAGCGTCGACAGCTTCATTCCTGGCCAAGCCATCTTGACGAACATCGCCTTTCTGAAGGTCCTGTGGATGCCGCTGACGCTGATCACCTTCGTGATGCTCCCGTTCTTGAAGCGGCAGGGGCGGATCGAAGCCCGGCGGTTATGGCAAGGCGGGACGGCATTGTTGCTCGGCGCCGGTCTTCCGATTCTGTTTCTCGAGGTCGCTTCTAACCACTCGCAGATCCATGCTGCGTTCACACATATGAACTTTTACCCAGCTCTCGTGCTATTGGGCTTGGTCCTGTTCCGCGAGGTGGAACCTGTGCTGACGGATGGCTCGGACCCTTCGTCCTAGCCGATGTGAATAGCTTTTACTTTTTGTTTACCACCGGTGGTGGGAGAGTACCTCCATGGCTGATGGTTCCCCTCTCCCCGCGCCGTCCGGCGCCGACCAGCAACAACCCTATTCGATAGATGCAGAACAGGCGCTTTTGGGCGCAATTCTTTATGACAACGAGGTCTTTTATAAGATCAATGGTTTTCTGAAGGCGGATCATTTCTACGATCCGCTGCATGGCCTGATCTACAGCGCCTGTGAAAAACTGATCAGCTCTGGCCGTCTCGCCTCCCCGGTCATGCTCAACACCTATTTGGCGGAGGAAAATGCGTTCTCCGAAGCGGGCGGCGAGCGCTATCTTATCCAGCTTGCGCAATCCGTGCCAACAACGGTTGGCGCAGCGGACTACGGACGATTGATCTTTGATCTTTTTGTCTCGCGCGGCTTAATCAGCATTGGCGGCGACATGATCGAGCGGGCACGCACCGCCGATCTTGAAGACGATCCGCAAGGACAAGTAGAAGCCGCCGAAAAGGAACTCTACGCTCTTGCCGAAACAGGCACCTATGGCGGCGGCTTTCAGACCTTTGAAAATGCGCTCACCGACGCGATCCAAACAGCGCAAGCAGCCTTCAACCGCGGCGGCGGGCTTTCGGGTATATCCACAGGCATGCGCGATCTTGATCAAAAGCTGGGGGGGCTTCATTCGAGCGATCTCTTGATCATTGCAGGCCGGCCGTCCATGGGGAAAACCGCGCTGGGCACCAATATCGCCGTCAATGCCGCAAAGGCTTATGTGCCGCAAAAGACAGCTGAAGGAACGTACACTGCAAAAGAAGGTGCACGGGTTGGGTTCTTCAGCCTCGAGATGAGCGCAGATCAGCTCGCGTCTCGGATCTTGGCGGAGTTCTCGAACATATCGTCAGAAAAGATCCGTCGGGGTGATATTTCGGTCCAGGATTTTGAGCAGATCCATGATGCCTCTCTACAGCTGAACGATATTCCTCTTTACATTGATGATACGGGCGGTTTGACCATCGCCCAGGTCGCTGCGCGGGCGCGTCGCCTCAAGAGAATGAATGGTCTTGATCTGTTGATCATCGACTACCTCCAACTCTTGGCGGGCTCCAAAAAGGTCAGCGAGGGCCGGGTCCAGGAACTGACGGAAATTACGACCGGTCTCAAAGCGCTGGCCAAAGAACTCGAAGTGCCGATTGTGGCGCTCAGCCAGCTGTCGCGGCAAGTCGAAGCCCGGGAAGATAAGCGGCCGCAACTCTCTGACCTTCGGGAATCGGGCTCGATTGAGCAAGATGCGGACGTTGTCATGTTCGTCTTTCGGGAAGAGTACTATCTCGGCCGCGCAGAACCGCGAGAGGGCACGCCGGAACATCTCGAATGGCAACAGACGATGGATGAGGTCCACGGCGTGGCCGAGATTATTATCGGCAAACAGCGCCACGGACCAATCGGCACCGTGAAGCTAGGGTTCCAACCTGAGTTGACGAAGTTTGGTGATCTCGCCAATCCTAACCGCTTCCCGCAGCGGTATTAAACCCTGCATTGCTAAGCGGAGGCTCGCTGATGAGCGACGATTTTCGCCCGCGCCTAACCGTCGACCTAGGAGCTTTGCGGCGGAACGCGCGCGCGATGATGGCGATGCGCCCAAGCGCAGAGCTGATGCCCGTGGTCAAGGCCGACGCTTATGGTCTTGGTGCAGAGAATATTGTTAACGCACTTGTGGCAGACGGTGTCGTGCATTACTTCGTCGCTTTTGTTGAAGAGGCGACAAAGCTTCACCGCGCGGTGCCGCAGGCTGTCTTTTACGTGTTTGGTGCGGCATCTGGATCGGGTCCTTATTCTGAGCATATTCGTCCGGTTCTTTTTCGGCGAGAAGACCTCGACGCGTGGAGCGGTTCGCCATGCGCTGTTCAAATTGAAATCGGTATGAACCGTCTTGGGCTGCGGGTGGAAGCGCTTGAGGGCCTTTCGCCTCGTCATGACGTCGCCCTTGTGATGGCGCATATGAGTGACGCAGGAACGCCCTCATCGCCGCGAATTGCAGACCAGCGCGAGCAATTCATGGGGCTTACTGATCAATTAAAGACTCTGTTCCCCAATGCTGCGCTAAGCCTTTCTTCGACGGGGCACTTGATGCTGGGCACGGCGGCGGATGAGGCAGCAATCCGGCCAGGAGTCGGCCTTTATGGCGGAGCACCTGGGCCACAAGGATCGCTGGAAACGGTTGCCACCTTCGAAGCGCGGGTGATGTCAGTGCACGATGTGCCAGCGGGAGAAACGGTGGGCTATAGTGGACAATGGACGGCCACACGAGCGTCGCGTATCGCCACACTCGGTGCAGGGTATGCTGATGGGCTTCCCCGTCACCTGACCAACAAAGGCAAAGTCTGGCTCAACGGTGCCGCGTGTCCCATCGTCGGTGTGGTGTCGATGGACTTAACCACCATCGATGTCACGGACATTGATGATGTCTCGGTCGGGGATTGGGCCGAGGTTTTCGGTGCACGCATCAATGTCTCGGACGTAGCTGAGGTACTTGAAACGATTGACTACGATCTTTTTACTGGCATCCGGGGTCGGACGGTTCGCCGCTATATCGAAACGAGCGCTAAATAGCTAAGGACATGGTCGAAATCCCGTCGGCGCGCTTTCTCGAGAACCTCCGCTTCCGCATCGAGGCCCCATTTTTCGGCCTGGTAGGCCTCATCAAGGCGCGCCGCGGTGAACGCGTTCGCGGGGTCAGTGTCCGCATAGAGCGCGAGAACCGCCGATCCGGTGATTTCGGTCAACAGTTTCCGCGGGAAGAGTTCGTCGGTCGGCATGGCTGTTGCCCGCGTCTTGATCGCAACCAGAGTGGCATCGGGTTGATCCACCGGTAGCAGCCCCTCGGTGATCACGAAGTGCAACCCGTCCGCCCGCGCCTTATCGAGGAACGGGTCGAACAACGCAGCTTGTCGATCGGCCAAGTGCCGGTCATCTGCACGGTAACAAAGAAGATCGCTTCCTGCATAAGAGACGATGGTATCAATAAACTCGATGCGCCCCTTCTCGCCTGCGTCAAGAACAAAGCCGTGAAGACGCGTCAGAGGCATCGCCTCGAGACGAATAAACTCGGTCTGCTCCTCCCATTCATCGCGCAGGGCCTGGGCCAGCGTCTCTGTCGCCGCCACGAGGTCGTAACGCCCGGCCGTTTTGGCCACCCGTCCATCCAGCGCGATCGAAAAACCATTCTCGCCAGGCTCAATCGTCACGTCTTGATAGAAGCGTTTGGGTGCAGACATTATGCTTCCTCAGGCCAAACGGGTCGGACGTCGAGGGGAAAAGCAAAGAGTTTCCAGGTCTCTAGCATATGGCCAGTTAACGGCGCATCGAGCGCCAGGGACTGACGGTGCGGTCGCGGCAACACCAGACGCCGGCAAAAAAGATGCATCTTGGCAGGAAGTCCTTCGAGCCTGGCTTCAGCGCCGCCATATTTGCCATCACCAACAATGGGTGTACCGATCAGCTGCATATGAGCTCTTAATTGATGCGTACGCCCCGTTATTGGGCGCAGCGCCACAAAAGCGGCACGTTGCCCCGCCTCCTCAATCACTTGATAGTCGCTGATGGCCACTTGTCCCGTGTCGGAAACCCGCGCTTTTTCCTGGCCCGAAGGCCCAGATTTTTCAAGCTTGGCATCAACACGGCCCTCCATTGGTGACGGAACACCGCGAACCAACGCCCAATACTCTTTTTCAACCGCACGGCTCTTAAAGGCATCGGTCAACCACGTCGCCGCTTGGCGTGTTTTCGCTGTCACCAGAAGGCCACCTGTGTCCTTGTCCAAGCGATGAACCAAACGCCCGCGCGGCCCGTCGGTCGCTGCGTCCTGCAAAAGGCCGTCGATATGATCGCTGGTCTTTGCCCCGCCCTGAACAGCCAAGCCAAAGGGTTTGTTGAGAACCAAGACGTCGTCATCTTCATAAACGGTCATGGATGCGAGCGTTTGTTGTGCGTCGACGCGGCTCCGAGTGAACGCACGCGGCGCGGGCTGTCCTGGATTTGGCATGGGGGGAACACGGATGGTCTCGCCCGTCAAAATTCGGCGTGACGCTTGCACGCGCCCGCCATCAACCCGGACCTGCCCCTTACGGAGCATTTTTTGCAACGCACCGAAGCCAAGTTGAGGGTAGTGTTGTTTGAACCATCGGTCGAGACGCTGGCCGTCATCGTCTTTTTCGACCGTTACCAAACGCGCACCGGTCATGCGAGCATCCTTCCAATCCATTGACCCATGGCAAAGGCCGCAAGCGCAACGACGACCGAGCCGATGACGTAAGCCAACGCAAGCGGAAGATTATGAGACCCAAGACGGGCGATATCGGCAGCAAATGTGCTGAACGTGGTCAGCCCGCCAAAGAGCCCCGCGGTGATCAGGACAGTGACGACCTCTGATCGACCCGCAAGCAGCACCAGCGCCAACCCCAAGCCAAACGAGCCCGTTACGTTAAGGATTGCGATACCGAGCGCACCGCTGACGCCAAGGCTCAAAAAAGCGAACCGCAACGCGGCACCAACCGCGCCGCCAAGGCCAGCTGCGAGAATAGAGAGAGAAACGCTGTTCACGCAGCTGGGATAGCGCCCATAGCGGTCTCGTCAAAGCCCTAGCTGGCAAGTTCCATCAGCGCTTCAACATCGGCAGCGAGATTGATATCGAGCGCCGACGTGACCTCCAGCGTCCGGTCTTCGAACGCATCGACATCCGGATGGGAAGCCCGCCACGCCGCCACGCAGGCGTCACGTTCGCGCAACAGAGCGACGATCTGGGGCCGGTAAAGCCGGACCATTGCGCTCATCCACAGATTGAGTGGCCAGCTTGGTTTGCTTCGGTCGATGACAAACCGATCGAGGAAGGTGATGACCTCCTGGGCCGGGAACCAAACCTCGCCCGTGACCCAGCGGTTGGTGGTAAAAAGCCGAATGGGCTTACCCATCGCATCCATACCAATGCCAATCAAATGGGCAGCGATATCGGCCGGGTCATCGGGAACATCCTGTATGGATCGATCGGGCTCCGCATCGCCCATCCCTGGGCCACGCAAGAACAAATGAAAGTGACCATGCTCATCGTCATGAATGGATGGCGCCGCCTCATCCTTTGGGTGGGCGTGGTAGTAGTACTGGCTGTGGCTCTCACGGTCGTAAACGTCACCTTCAGGCAGGTGCTTCCAAACGGTAAAGCCCTCCGATGTTTCCAGCACTTCTGCCACCAGATTTGAGTCTGACTTTTGCAGCACACGCATGGTCTCAGAGATCGTTGCGGCCGCATCGAGCCGCGCCTCGAGATCCTCGGGGTTTAAGATCGTCACAGACGCAGACTCAGTGGTCATCGGACTCTCAACCTCAGCTTATTGTGGGCTGCACGGATTGCACGGGCTGCAAGGATTGCAAGGAGCAGCTGCCGCACATGGGTTGGCGGCACAAGGGTTGGCCGCGCACGGGTTCTTCGCCGCACAAGGGTTAGCGGCGCAAGGGTTCTTCGCAGCGCACGGATTAGCCGCACACGGGTTCGATTTCGCCTGGCATGGAGAACACGGCTTACACCCGCCGCATTGAGCGTAGCCGGACTTGGCCGCACAAGGCCCACAGGGTTTGGCACCGCCACATGGATTGGCGCCGGAACATGCCGACGCCGCAGCGAGGGTTAGGCCAGCGGCGGCACCGCGAAGTGCAGCTTTGTTGATCGGGCGGCGGAAAGGCAAACGCGTCATGAGAGTGTCCTCTTATCTGGATAGGTTGGATGACACGGCTTTCTTCGTGGGTGGATCAGGAAAGTTGCAGACCGACCCTTGCGATGTGGCATAATTCGCTCATCTCCCTTAGATTGCACGGTGTTATGCCACCAGCACCTCCGCGTTCCGGCGAGACAGTATCGCTCCAACTGACCAAGCCGATCGTGCTTGTGGGGTTGATGGGCGCAGGCAAAACGTCCACGGGGCGCCGCCTTGCCAAGCGCCTCGGCGTCACCTTCGCCGATGCCGACGACGAGATTGAGGAGGCCGCGGGCATGCGCATCGCGGATATTTTTGAGATCTATGGCGAAAAAGATTTTCGGGATGGGGAGCGCAAGGTCATGCAACGCCTGCTTTCCGGTCCGCCGCACGTCCTGGCCACGGGTGGTGGCGCCTTTATGAACGATGAGACCCGAGCGTTGGTCAAACAAACAGCAACATCGGTGTGGCTCCAAGCCGACCTCGCCACCCATGTGAAACGAACAGCGATGCGCGACACAAGGCCGATCTTACGTCAAGGCAACCCGGAAGATATCCTCCGTAAGCTTCTCAAGGAACGCAGTCCGGTCTATGCGCAGGCAGATCTCACCGTGGCGAGTGACAACGGTCCTCTTGCCGACACCGCAGCGCGGATCGTCGACGCACTTGTCAGTTTTAGCCAAGAAGGCGGCATCATTTAATGCGCATTGTTCCTGTGGACTTGGGTGGCCGATCCTACGACGTGCGGATCGGCGCGGGCGCGTTGCCGGCGTCGCGCGAGCTTTTGCGCTCCCTCACGGCCAAGCCGAGCGCGATCGTTGCCGACGCTGCGGTGATGGCTCTTCATCGCCACAAGCTCCAAGCTGCCCTTCCCGATCTGCCCGTGGTCGAGGTAGCGCCTGGAGAAGCGTCCAAGTCGTGGTCGGAATACCAACGCGTGACGGAGGCTCTTCTGGCTGCAGGCGTTGAGCGCGGCGGGGCGGTTGTTGCTTTTGGCGGCGGCGTTATCGGCGATCTCACCGGTTTTTGTGCGGCGACACTCAGGCGTGGTTGCGGCTTTGTGCAGATCCCCACGACGCTTCTTGCGCATGTCGATAGCTCCGTTGGCGGAAAGACAGCCATCAACACAGCGGCGGGTAAAAACCTCGTGGGATCCTTCCACCAGCCATCGGTTGTTGTGATTGACACGGATTTTTTGCGGACTCTTCCGGATCGTGAACTTTTGGCTGGCTACGCCGAGGTGGTCAAAACGGCTGCGCTGGGTGATCCGCGCTTTTTCAGCTGGTTAGAAGAACGCGGAGAGGACGTCATCGCAGGCGGTCCCGAAGCGCGCGAGGACGCGATCGCGGAGAGTTGCGCTGCGAAGGCGGCGATTGTTGGCGAGGATGAACGCGAGGCTGGCAAACGTGCTCTTCTTAACCTGGGTCATACCTTCGGCCACGCCCTTGAAGCCGAAGGCGGGTATGATGGTCGCTTGCTTCATGGGGAGGCCGTTGCGCTCGGTATGGCGATGGCCGCGCGGTTCTCGGTGGCGCGAGGCTTTCTGCGGGACGACGAAGCCCAGCGGGTGATCAGGGTGCTGGGCGATGCAGGCCTTCCCACCCGATTGTCGGACATTGGCTGGCTCAAACCATCGGCGCCTGCGCTGCTTGGCCATATGCGGCAGGATAAAAAAGTCGAAGATGGCCAGATCACCCTCATCCTTTTACGGGCTGTTGGCGAAGCGTTCATCGCTAAGGACGAAGATCCTGAATCGCTGCTTGCGTTTTTAAAGGATGAGACGCACCTCTAGGGTCCCATGATCACCACTGGTCTTTTCATTTTTGGCCTGCTGTTTCTTTCGGGCTTTTTCTCAGGCTCGGAAACCGCGCTCACGGCCACATCACGCGCCCGCATGCGGACGCTTGAGCTAAAAGGTGACAAGCGTGCCGCGGCCGTGGCGCGGATCACCGAAGACCGTGAACGGCTGATTGGCGCGATTTTGCTCGGCAACAATTTGGTCAACATTTTGGCCTCCGCGCTCGCCACGACACTCTTTAGTCAGATGTTTCCAGGTTCTGGCGTGGTCATTGCCACTGCGGTGATGACCGTTTTGGTTCTGGTCTTCGCTGAAGTCATGCCAAAGACCGCGGGTATCGCGCGCGCTGACAATGTCGCCATGCTGGTTGCGCCGATCATGGAGCGGATCATCCCGGTCTTTGCCCCCATCACATCGATCGTGCAGGCAATCGTGCGAACCACGCTGCACCGTTTGTTCGGCGTCGATGTAACGGAAATGAACGACGCGCTCTCGGTGCAAGAAGAACTCAAAGGCGCGATCGAGCTGCACCACGAAGAAGGGCAAATGGAGAAAGAGGCGCGCGATATCATCCGCGGCGCCCTTGAGCTCGACCAGATCAATGTCGATGAGATTATGATCCACCGCAAATCGGTGGAGATGCTGGATGTGAACACCCCGCCTCGAGAGATTGTCGAGTCGGTTCTTGAGTCCAAGTTCACGCGTATTCCTCTTTATGATGATGACCAGGACAACATCATCGGCGTCCTCCACGCAAAAGATATGCTCCGTGCCCTTTGGAAGGCTGGGAATGATCCAGCGCAGGTCGATTTCCGCGACATTGCCATGGAACCTTATTTTATTCCCGAGACCACAACCCTTAAAGAGCAGCTCGATGCCTTCAAAAAGACGCAGCTGCACTTTGCCTTGGTGATCGACGAATATGGTGCCCACCAAGGGCTCGTGACACTCGAAGACATTCTCGAAGAGATCGTTGGCGAGATTGAGGATGAGCACGATGTTGCGGTGGTGGGTGTCGAACGGCAACCCGACGGTTCGGTCATCGTCCAAGGCGACGTCACGATTCGCGATCTCAACCGCATGATGGACTGGCGTCTTCCCGACGACGAGGCCGTGACGATTGCCGGGCTCGTCATTCATGAGGGACGCTGCATCCCAGATGTTGGTCAGATGTTCAGCTTTCACGACTGCCGGTTTGAGATCCTCGGTAAGCGGAGAAACCAGGTGACAAGCCTAAGGATTGTTCCGCTTAAGGACGCAGCCTAGCACCCAGCGGCAAAAAGCAAAAAAGATGGTCAACGCTCACTGGACTGATTGACCTGTGCGCCAAGGAACCCGCGCCCGGGGACACGGGCAACGAAGGGTTACCAATATCTCGTGACATCTTTTCCGTAGGCAGCTTTTTCAAAAGCCTTGCCTTCTTCGCCGTGCTGGTCCTTACCGTCTTTCCAGTCACCCCAGTGCACCATTTCGTGCAACACCGTCGATTCCACCAACAAATGCATGCTCTTCTTTTTGGAGTCAGATTTTTCAAAGCGCTCGCAGATCGCCTTGGCCAGAAAAACGGTGTTGGTGTAACTCTTGCCGCTGTATTGACCGTTGGCTTTCGGCATGACGCGAAATGAAACCTTTGGCGGCGTGCCCCTCGACAAACTGAGAAGCGCTTCCTTTTTGTTCGTCTCAGAGAACTTCATGTAGGCATCGAAGACTTTCTTCTTGGTCTTCACCAAGGGAATGTTTTTTTCGATCCAAGCAGACAGTTTCGGATACTCCTTTTTCATTTTCTTATCGATATACATAATGAAAGATCCAAAGGCTGTGTCGCGGCCGAAGACTGGTGATGATCATCCCTTGTCTCAAGGTTGGCGTCCGCATGTGCTCTCTGTCAACGCAAGCGCCCCGCTGACGCTGACGTCGAGGACATGCCCGTGGCACCAAGACGAGGATCCTCGCCTTGACGTAACCCGTTGCCAGGTTAACGCTCAACCGATGACCCTCCCCCTCAACATCGTTGTCCTCACAGGCGCGGGAATTTCGGCTGACTCAGGTGTCGATACGTTCCGTGATCAGAGTGGTGTTTGGCAAAAGAATGATCCGATGAAGGTGGCAACACCCGAAGGATTTGCTGAAGACCCCGAAAGGGTGCACGCATTCTATAATGCGCGCCGGGCGCAGCTACCGAACGTCCAGCCGAACGCGGCGCACATCGCGTTGGTGGAACTTGAAAGAGCGCTTGTCAAACGCGGCGGCTCGCTCACCTTGGTGACGCAAAACGTCGATGATCTTCATCAGCGTGCTGGCAGCAAGACCATTCTGCCGATCCACGGACTTCTTCAGAAGGCAGAGTGTTATGCCTGCGGAGCTGTGGTGGAGTGGCCCGATGACCTTTCCACCGAGACCCCTTGCCCGTCTTGCCGCTCCAGGGCGATGCGCCCCTATATCGTCTGGTTCGGCGAAATCCCGCGTCATTTTGATGAGGTGGAAGAGCGGATGATGGAGGCGGATCTTTTCGTTGCCATTGGGACATCAGGGGCGGTTTATCCTGCCGCCGGCCTTGTCGGTCTTGCGGCTCAACGAGGGATCCCTCGGGTCGAGCTCAACCTCGACCCGTCTGACAATGCTGATCTGTTCACGGACCGCCGCTACGGCAAGGCAAGCGACGTCGTTCCGGCGTGGGCAGCAGAAATCCTCGATGGCCGCCAATAAACCCGCGGCTGATCATTTTTGTGGCATGCCGAGTTGCGCCATGGCGGCAAGACCAGACCACCACGAGGCTGGTCGCAGCAAGGGCTTGTTTGGTGGCGGTGTTTGTTTGGAACGTGAGGTGGTTTTTCGCATGATGATCTCCTCTCGACGTGATCAGGAGATACTGCTATAAAACCTTAACCTAAGTTGAGGTCAAGCATTGAATTCATCCTCGTTACCCAAGGCACTCACCCCAGGACAGGCCGCCAACCGCGCGGGTCTGACGGTATCCGCGCTCCATTTTTATGAGCGCGAGGGACTCATTTCCTCCTGGCGCACACCCGGCAATCAGCGCCGTTATGACCGCGCGGTCTTACGGCGTTTGGGTGTGATCAAGACTGCGCAAAACCTGGGCATTCCGCTGGCGGAAATTCGCGAGAAGCTCAGCGCTCTGCATCCGGAAGACCCGCCAAGCCGCGACGATTGGGCAGAGGTCGCGCAGGACTGGCGTGCGGATCTCAGCGATCGTATCGCCAAACTGACACGTTTGCGTGATGCCCTCGACGGCTGTATCGGCTGCGGCTGCCTGTCCGCCAGCAAATGCCCTCTTTATAACCCCAACGATCGTGCCGCACGGCGCGGAACGGGCGCGCGCTATATCGAAGACGGCGGCGCCACCCGCGAGGATGCGTCCGCTTGACCCGCCATCGCCTCACCTCCACGGATGTCCATGACTGATCAATCGGCCCCGGCGCCGCGTTTTGCGCTTTTATTCATGTTCATCACCATTCTGTTCTCGATGGTGGGGTTCGGCATCATCATGCCGGTGATGCCTGAACTGTTGACCGAGGTGACGGGGAAATCGGTGTCGGAAGCCGCTTCCTTCGGCGGTTTGCTCTATTTTGGCTACGCGCTGGCGCAATTCATCATGTCGCCAATTCTGGGTGGTTTGTCGGATCGGTATGGACGGCGACCGGTTATTCTTCTTTCGCTGCTGACCTACGCCGTTGATTTTCTGCTGCTCGCCATGGCCCCCACTTATGCATGGTTGGTGTTTGCTCGGATCGTTTCGGGCGCGACAGCCGCGACTTATTCGACCGCCAACGCGGTGATCGCTGATGTATCGTCCCCGGAGAAACGCGCGAGCAATTTTGGCCTCATGGGTGCCGCCTTCGGTCTTGGTTTTATCATTGGGCCGGTGATTGGCGGCCTGTTTGGTGAGATGGGAACCCGCGCGCCTTTCTTTGCCGCCGCAACGCTGGGCTTTGCCAATGTTGTGTTCGGCTTTTTCGCCCTCCCTGAGACACTGCGCGAGAAGCGCCGCTTCAATATCCTGCGGGCCAACCCGCTTGGGAGCCTGTTGTCGGTCAGTCGCCACCGAATGGTGTTCACCGTCTTGATCGCGTATTTCTTGATGCAGTTCGCTCACCAAGCTCTGCCCGCGGTCTTTTCCTATTTTGCTGTCTTCAAATATGGCTGGACGCCAGCGGATATTGGCTATGCTTTGGCCTTTGTCGGGGTAACGGCGGCCATTGTGCAGGGAGGCCTGACCCGGCAGATTATTCCCGCGATCGGTGAAGCCAGAGCGGTGCTGATCGGCGCCACCGCCATGGCCATCAGTTTTATTGGTTATGCCTTCTTCGCGCCAACCGGCGTCTACGTCTATTTCTGGATTTTCGTTGGCTCACTGGGCGGTCTTATGATGCCCGCGATGCAAGGGATTATGTCGTCATCGGTGCCCTCCGATGGCCAAGGTGAGCTGCAAGGAGCGGTTGCGTCCGTGATGTCGCTCACGATGATGACAAGCCCCATCGCCATGACCTCGATCTTCACCTATTTCACCAGCGGCGATGCTGGCGTCATCTTCGCGGGCGCGCCACTTTTGGTCAGCTGTCTTTGCATTATGGGGAGCATGGTCCCGTTTGCCATCATCGTGGCCCGGTCCTCAGGCGCCGAACCTCAGGTCTCTCCGGGCGCGAGCGCCTGAACCGAAAGCGCGTGAACCCGGCCCGCCAATTCCTCTTTGAGGGCGGCGTTCACGGCGCGCTGCCGAGCCACACGGGACTGTCCTTCAAAGGAGGGGCTGACGATTCGAACACGAAAATGGCTTTCCCCGCCTTCGGGTGCACCGGCATGCCCCTTGTGAAGATGGCTCTGGTCCACAATATCGAGGTCTTCTGGGGCAAAGGCTGCCTTTAGCTTTTGCTCAATCGTTTCCGCGACAACGCCCATTCGCTTCACCTTTAAAAAAATGCCGCAGTCGGCACACGATCGGGCCTCAAGTCAAGCCTGGTTCGAAACTGCGGTCGGGACCATAATCACCCCATGGCCGACGACCAGTACAGCTACCGCCCCCGTCACGGGTTTGATATCCGGATTAAGCCGACCAAAGGCTCGCGCAACGCCAAAAAGAGTTGGGCGAAGGCAGACACCCGCGTCTGCGACATTGAGGATTGCACCAACACCGCAGAAACCAGGGCACCAAAATCTCCTGAGAAAATGGATGAATATCTTTGGCTCTGCACAACCTGCGCGCGGGAGCACAACAAGAACTGGAACTTCTTTGAAGGCAAAACCGATGCGCAAGCAGCGGCGATGCGCGACCAGGCCCGCTATGGCGACCGACCAACATGGCAATTCTCCAAAAACGGCCGGGCGTCGGCAGCAGCACGGGCTGGCCTCGATGGACTGCACGAGATCGACAATGCCGTTGGCGGCGGAACGCGGATGGAGAACGCAGGGACAGGAGACGATGTCTATCGCGAGGGACGGCGCCTGACGCGCCTTCAACTCCAGGCCTTCCGTACAATGAATTTAAAACCGAACGCTTCTTCCGGTGACCTAAGGCGCCGCTATGCCGAGTTGGTCAAACGTTTCCACCCCGACAGCAATGAAGGCGACCGCTCCGCCGAGGAACAGCTGCAAGAGGTGATCAAGGCCCACCAGATCTTGAAAAAAGCTGGCTTCTGTTAGGCCCAGCTAACCCACCAAAAACATCGCCGAGAGGCCCAAAAAGGCGAAGAAACCGACGACATCCGTCACGGTGGTGACAAAGACCGCAGAGCTCACCGCCGGGTCCTGACCCATCCGTTCAAGCCCGATGGGCACCAAAATTCCGGCAAGACCGGCGCACACCATGTTGATGACCATGGCGCCGGCAAGCACAAAACCAAGAGCGATCGCCTCGGCTCGCGGCTCCCCCACCAGCACATCATACCAAGCGGCCGCAGCCAATCCCATCAGCACCGCAAACGCCAATCCATTGAGTGTCGAAACCGCCGTCTCTCGCCAGACGGCACGCAGCATATTCGCAGCCGTCAAACTCCTTGTTGAGAGGTTCCGTACCGCAACGGTCATGGTCTGCGTGCCCGCATTCCCGCCCATCGATGCAACAATCGGCATCAAGATCGCCAAGGCCACCATCTGCTCTATCGTCGCATCGAAGACACCGATCACGAGGCTGGCCAAGATCGCCGTTCCAAGGTTCACCAGGAGCCAAGCAAAGCGCGATCTCGCCACCTTTGGCACAGAAACGTTGATCGAGCTGTCGTCAGAGGCCACACCCGCAAGCGCCAACATGTCTTCGTCCGCCTCTTCACGAACGATCTCAACCACGTCATCGACGGTGATCATCCCCACCAACCGATGGGACTCATCAACCACAGGCGCCGAGATAAGATTATATTTTTCAAAGAGATAAGCGACCTCTTCTTGATCCATATGCGCATCAATGACGATCGGATCAGGCACCACCAGGTCGGAGACAACCGTGCTGCGCTTGGCCTTGATAAAACGACTGAGCGGCACCAGACCCAAGATCTTATAGCCTGGATCAACAACGTAGACGTCATAAAAAGTCTCTGGAAGGCGTTCCACCGAACGCAGACGATCCAGGATTTGCCCCACGTTCCAGTAACCGGGCGCCGCAAAGACCTCTCGCTGCATCAGTCGGCCGGCGCTCTCGTCTTCATATTTAAGGGCGGATTGGAGAGCAAGCCGGTCAGCGATCGGCATCTCTGCGAGAACCTCTGCTCTCTCCTCATCGTCCATGTCGCCAAGAACGAACGCTGCTTCATCGGAGTCGAGCTCCGTGACAGCTTCAGCCAGCTGTTCGGTGGGAAGAACATCAATAACGAAATCGCGTGCCGCCTCTTCGAGCTCAGGCAGCGCCTCGGCGGGCAGTGCATCACCGATAATGGTGAGCAGACTGCGGCTCTCATCATCACTGAGCTGTTCAATAAGATCGGCAACGTCGGCGGGGCGAAGCTCAGCCGCAAGCCGGCGGACATCATCGAAAGCCTTGTCATCAATCAGATCACGAATATTTCGAATGAAGTCAGGTGTGAGCGAGCCCCGTTCATCCAACGGGCGCTCGGTTTCCTGTGACGACTTGGAGGGCAAACGCTCCGCGCCTTGCGGTGCGGGCGTGGTGGTGTCAGACACGCGTCAGTCAACCTCCAGCGTTAAGGGGGCACAACGCGCGCACCATAACCGGAAAGCCACTCCAGACAACTCACGCCTTGCCTCTTAAGCCCGGGCCGGATCGAAGACACCGCTCACGATGATCAGCGCAACCACGGCCCAGACGGGAATGGCAATCAGTGTCGTGCGCTTCACTTTCCACCATATCGCTGGATCAACAGGGGCGCCCCGATCGGCCCCTTTGACGTGACGTTCGGGCTCCTCCCACACGCTTTTCGGCCGCATAGGGAGCACCGTGAAAAGGCACAACCACCAAATAAGGATGAAGCTGATAACGGCACCTGGTATGCTCATGGTCAAACCCTTAAAATCATGATGGCAATGTCTGAGCGCTTGCCCCAGCGAGGACTGAGCTCTGAACGAACCGCCCGCCGAAGATGGTTTTCGAGTTCCTTATCGTCCATCCGGCGTGGCCGCGGCAACGCGTCAAGCGCGTCATCAACCGCATCTTCAACGAGACCCAAAAGATCCTCGCCATCATCGTCCGATCGCGGCACACCCTTCATCACCACAGGATGGCGATCCTTGATTTTGCCTTTGTCATCGATCGCGACCGCCACCACAACGATACCATCTTCACTGAGCCGGCGCCGCTCGCGCAGAGCCTTATCGCCGTCGCCGACCAAAATACGGCCATCAAGGTAGAGCCGCCCTGAGGGAACCTCATCGATCCGTTGCGCGTCACCGGGCGCTAGGCGAATAAGGTCGCCATTCTTGGGGACAATCGACCGTTCTGCGCCAATCGTCGTCGCAAAAGCACCGTGTTCGGCCAAATGGCGCGCCTCACCATGCACAGGAATGGCGATCTTTGGCCTCACCATGCCATACATATCCTTCAGTTCATCTCGGCACGGATGACCTGAGACATGAATATAGGCATCATTCTCGGTTATGACGGAAACGCCGGATTCGGTGAGTTGGTTCATGAGACCAAATATCGCGCGCTCATTTCCAGGTATGATTTTTGAACTGAAGATCACAGTGTCGCCCTCGTTCAAAACGAGTTCTGGATGATCATCACGGGCGATCCGCGCTAAGGCCGCGCGATCTTCGCCTTGGCTGCCCGTGCACAGATAAAGAATTTTGTCGTTGGGCAGATAACCTGCCTCGCCGGGCTCAACAAAGGAAATTCCAGCTGGAAGAAGATCGACATGCCGCGCCACATCGATCATCCGCAACATTGATCGGCCAAGCAAGCACACAGAACGATCGGCCTTCACCGCCGCGCGGCAGACCGACACCAGGCGCGACACATTGGAGGCAAATGTGGTGACCGCCACCCTCCCCTTTTGCTGCGAAATGATTTGGTGAAGGGTTTCCGCAACGTCACTCTCTGAGCCAGAAACGCCCTCCGAGAACACGTTCGTGCTGTCACACACCATCGCCAAGACGCCCTCTTGGCATAATTGCTCTATCGCCTTTCGATCCGTACACTCCCCTATTACGGGAGACGGATCGATCTTAAAATCTCCTGTATGGAACACTGTTCCTAAAGGTGTGCGGAGCGCAATGGCGTTGGGCTCAGGAATAGAGTGGGTTAACGTGATAAACTCAATGCCAAATGGTCCGATCTGAAAGGATGCACCAAGATTGATCACATGCAAGGGCATATCAATGATGCCCATGTCGGCAAACTTCCGCCTCACCAGCTCTGCGGTGAAGGGGGTCGCATAAATCGGGCCTTCAAACCCTGGCCAGAGATGCGCCACGGCACCTATATGGTCCTCATGCCCATGGGTCAGAATGAGGGCCAAAAATTCACCCCCCGTCTCCAATTCATCGAGGAGGTAATCTGGGTCCGGTGTAATGAGATCAATACCAGGCAAATCATCTCCGGCAAAGGTCACACCGCAGTCGATCATCAACCATTGCCGATGCCCGGGGGGACCAAACCCGTAGAGATTGAGGTTCATGCCAATCTCACCGGACCCCCCAAGGGGCAAGAAGACGAGTTCATCGGTCATAGCAGCCCCTATGATCCGGTTGCCAACCGATTAGCTATTTCATTCAGTCCACGGATTGTTAGATCAGGATCAAAATGATCGATGCAATCGGTCACGCCCTCGAACAAGGAGGACACACCCCCTGTGGCGACCACCGTCATCGGTGATCCGTACTCCGCCTTGATACGCCCGATCATTCCCTCGATGAGGCCAATATAACCAAAAAATATACCCGATTGGAGTGCGGATATCGTGGACGTTCCAATAGCCCCATCAGGCTTGGTGATAGCGATTCGCGGAAGCTGCGCTGCGGCATCATGCAAAGCTTTCTGGCTCAAATAGATGCCAGGAGAGATCACCCCTCCTTCGAACCCGCCATCAGCCCCCACCACGTCGAAGGTTGTGGCCGTACCACTATCAACAATGATCAGTGGACCACCATATTTAATAAATCCGCCTACCGCGCCGACCAAGCGGTCTGAGCCAGCTTCACTGGGGCGATCAATACGGACAGGAACCCCAGGGATATGGGGCCCGACAACCATTGGTTCGACCGTGAAATACCGGCGCGCCAAATTGCGCAGGTGAAACAGTGATTGAGGCACCACCGTGGAGACCACACAGCGATCAACAAGACCAAGGTCACCACGACCGCTCAAATTCAAGAGTTGCAACAGCCAGACCGCATACTCGTCCGCTGTTCGTTCAGGCATTGTCGCCGAACGCCAGCTCTCCAAGGTGACTCCGTCTTCGATGAGAGCAAAAACGGTATTGGTGTTTCCGACATCAATGGCCAACAGCATCTGACCTGTCTGCCCCAATCTGTGGCGCTCGTCACCTAGTAGGTCCGGCGTCTCCGGCGAGAATCGTCTCCAACACACCGTCGTCGCGCCTTAAAAGCATGTGCCCGTGACGGTCGATGTCTTCAAATGTTCCCGAGACGCCATCGGTATCGTCGCGGCGGATCGTTATTCGTTGCCCTCGACGCCACGCATGGGTGCGCCACGCTTCGAGAATGCCCCAAGATCCTTTGGTTTCCAGACTGTCCATGAGGCCGAGCAGCCTTCGGCCTAACGCATCGCCAAACAGCTTGGGATCCGGACCACGTTCGGGTGGGAAAACAGCACGGGCCGGAAACACCGTCTCTTGCGGCGGTGTCGCCAAATTGACGCCGATGCCGATAATGAGCGCTGAATCGTGTGCGTCTTGCACGAAGGAGCTCAATATGCCGGCGACCTTTTCCTCAGCGAACAAAACGTCATTGGGCCATTTCAGTGCAAGGGCGGATGCGTCAGCTCCGTGCGCGATCAGCGTGTCGCGCACCGCGAGGCTGGAGAGCAATGCAACCGCGCCTGGAATCTCTCTAGCGGGCCGTCGTGCATCGATAAGAAAAGAGCCAGCAAAGTTTTGACGGTCATGCGCCCACGCCCGGCCGTGACGACCAATGCCCGCCGTTTGCAAGCCCGCACTGATGAGCAAAGGTCGCGGGGCACCGGCCATAAAAGCGGCGTGGGCATCGTCATTGGTGGAACCGGTTTCCTCAAGACGCCTGTGCTCCATGGCTTACATCGCAGGAAACAACGCTTGCGCCGCCGCCGCCGCAAAACCCGCGAGTGGGCCGACCAAAAAGGCAAGCCCGGTGACCACAACCAGAGTGGATCCAGACGCCGTCAGCCGTATAGCCGCGCTTTGTTCTTGGACAAATTCAGAGGTTGGCTCAGCCATCCACATCGTTCTGATTACGGACAAATAATAAAACGTCGAGATCACGCTGGTCACAACGCCGACAATGGCCAACGCGATAAGCCCTTCGTCGACCGCAGCCAAAAAGACGTAGAACTTCGCAAAAAATCCGATCAGAGGCGGTATACCCGCGAGGGATAGAAAAAAAGCTGTGAACATCAGCGCTAGACCTGGACGTGTCTGCGACAGGCCCGAGAGATCAGAAATATTTTCTGCCATCCCCTCGGCCCGGCGCATGGTCAGAATACAAGCAAAAACGCCCAATGTCATCAGAACATAGATTGTCATATAACTGATCATGCCCGAGAGGCCCGCCTCGCTGCCTGCGGTCAGCCCGATCAGCGCATAACCCATATGCCCAATCGATGAATAGGCCATCAGCCGCTTGATGTTGGTCTGAACGACGGCCGACAACGCCCCAATGATCATGGATGCTGCCGCGATCAGCCAAAGAATTGGCTGCCAATCAGCAATCAGACCAGGGAAGGCTTGCACCAAGACCCGTCCGAACAAAAACATCCCAGCCAATTTTGGTGCCGCGGCCAAAAACGCCGTGACAGGCGTGGGCGATCCTTCGTACACATCAGGTGTCCACATATGGAAGGGAGCGGCCGAGACCTTAAAAGCGAGGGCCGAGATGAAGAAGACAAGGCCGAAGGTCAGACCGATGGGACTGGCCGCTGATGACCCCGCTGCCGCGATATCGGCAAACTGTGTCGACCCGGTGAACCCATAAATCAACGATGCGCCGTACAGCAAAAATCCCGAACTCAAGGCCCCAAGGACAAAGTATTTGAGGCCCGCTTCGGTTGATCGCCGCGAGTCGCGGTTCAACGTCGCCATGATGTAGACACACAGTGATTGAAGCTCGACACCCAAATAGACCGAAATCAGATCGGTGGACGAGACCATCAGTGCCATGCCGATCGACGACAAAAGGACGAGGACAACATATTCTGGGCGAAGAAGCCGCTCGAGCTTAAAAAAGGCCTGCGACATCAAAAGGGCGACAGCCGCTGTTAAAAACACGGCCGTGCGACCGAAAGCGGAAAAACCGTCAGCGATAAAAGCGCCGCTGAACGCCGGGATCGCGCCGTCACTGGCTCGCGGAACCAAAAAGCATGCGAACGCCAAGGACAGAGCGCCCGCCCAAGTGAGCTCCCGTGTTCGATCCTCGTTCAAAAAAACGCCGGTCAAAAGCACGGCCATGGCCATGATCGCGAGGAAAAGCTCAGGCGCCAAGACGCCAATATCTGATAAGGGCTGGGTCAACGCTCTGTCTCCCCCGCCGCGAGGCGCGTTTCCTGAAGCGCCAGCCGACGCTCCGCCGCATCAGCGAACTCCTCGCTTATCGGGGTAGTCGGCACAGCGAAAACGTCAAGCGTGGGCGATGGATTGACACCGAGGTAAAGCGTCATGGCAGCAAGCGCCGTGATTAAACCTAGCTCCCGGCGGTTAAGGTCACCAATCGAGCCTTCATGGTCTGGGTGCGGAGGATCATAAACGACCTCACGGTAAAGCCTCAAGCCGTAGGCGGCAGAAAGGATCATGCCAAGCGCGGCGAGCGCAGCCACCCACGTGTTGACTTGAAAAGCGCCTATCATGGTCAGGATCTCGCCCACAAAGCCGGAAAGACCTGGGAGGCCAACATTCGCCATACTGAAGAACAAAAAGAAGAAGGCGAACACCTTCATGTGCTTGACCAGCCCGCCATAAGCGGCAATCGCCCGCGTATGACGGCGTTCATAAAGAATTCCAACACAGAGAAACAAAGCACCCGAGATGAACCCGTGACTGAGCATCTGAAACAGCGCGCCATCGATGCCTTGCTGTGTCCCCGTAAAGATCCCCATGGTGACGAACCCCATATGCGCCACAGAAGAATAAGCGATGAGTTTTTTCATATCCTCTTGGGCGAACGCCACCAATGATGTGTACACGATCGCAACAACAGAAAGGGCAAACACCAAGGGCGCGAAGGCAACACTGGCGTCGGGAAACATCGGTAGACTGAATCGCAGCAGGCCATAGCCGCCCATTTTAAGAAGGATGGCAGCAAGAACGATTGAACCGCCCGTTGGGGCCTGAACATGCGCATCAGGAAGCCAGGTATGCACCGGCCACATCGGCATCTTGACCGCGAAACTGGCAAAGAAAGCCAGCCAGAGCCAGCGCTGCATATCGGCGCCGAAATCGAAACGCAAAAGCGTGGGAATATCGGTCGTCCCCACCTTAAGATAAATCGCCAACACAGCGATCAGCATGAGGAGGGACCCTAAGAGTGTGTACAGAAAAAACTTGAATGCCGCGTAGACCCTGTTCGAGACCGTTCGGCCGAAAATCTCCCGCGCGCCAGGACTGCCCCAAATTCCGATGATCAGAAACATCGGGATCAGCGAAGCCTCGAAATAAACATAGAACAAGATCAAATCGAGCGCTGTGAACACACCCATGATTGCCGTTTCCAGCACCAAGAAGGCCACCATAAAATCGGCAACACGGGACGTGATCGATGACCAGCTGGCGAGGATACAAACCGGCATGATGAAGGCTGTCAAAAAAACAAAGAGGACGGATATTCCGTCGACGCCCAATTTATAATTGATGCCCAAACCAAGCCAAGCGCTGGTCTCGACAAGTTGGAACCCCAGAACCGATGCATCAAACAGCGCAAAATAGACAAAGGCGGTGATCAACAGCACAAAACTTGACGTCAACAGCGCAACCTGCCGAGCAGAAGCGGCCACGGCCTCATCTTCGACACCGCCCGCAATCGCGCGGCGCAGAACAATCATCAACGCGCCAACAAGCGGCAGAAAGGTAATAAGGCTGAGCCAAGGAACTGATGCTTGCATCTCAACCATATCGTCAAGCCCTCAGCACAAAGAGCAAAACAACAACACCAAGCATCATCACAAAGGCATAGTGAAAAACAAACCCTGTCTGAATGCCCACCGTACGCTGTGCACTCACATTCATAAGACCCGCAACACCGTTCGGCCCTGCTCCATCAATCGTGCCTTCATCGCCGCGTTTCCACAAAAACCGGCCCAACATGCGCGCTGGGCTTTGAAAAAGGAGGCGGTAGAGGTGATCAATATACCATCGATTTTTTAAAAACTCATAGACGATCCCGCCCTCTCGGATCAATCCAGGCCTCAGAGGATTCGCGCCAGTGTACTGAAAAATCGCAAGAATGAGCCCAATCGACCCGGCGATTAAAGGTGCAATAAGCACCCAGTTTGGAACATGTTTTCCGCCATGATGCTCTTCTGCTGCGACTTCCTCTGCATGCGACTGATCTTCGTGAGCAGTATGGCTTTCATCCGCATGCCCCTCTGCGTGATAGGAAGATGATGCGTGGCCATCGCCGTGAGCCTCTGCCTCAATATGGATAGACCCCTTCCAGAAAGCCGCAGCGCTATCGCTGACAAAGGGTTTGTAAAGCGCCATTCCCGCGACCACAGCCCCAAGCGCCAAGGGCACCAAGGGAACAAGCATCGTGGTTGGCACGTCATGGGGATGACGCCGCACATCAGCCGGCGCGCGCCACTCACCGGTAAAGGTAAGGAAAATAAGACGCCAGGAGTAAAACCCGGTGAGGACGGCGGCGGCCAGTCCGCCCCAAAACGCCGCTGATGCGAACGCTTTACCGGCTTCAATGCCCAAAAACGCCTCTTCCAGCATCACGTCTTTCGAGACGAACCCGGCAAAACCGACCGGCACGCCCCCAGGATGGATCAACGGAATGCCCACCCCGGTGATGGCCAGCGTTCCAAGAAGCATCGCCAAAAACGTCACCGGCATCTGTGTCCGCAGACCGCCCATGCCGCGCATGTCTTGCTCATGATGACTGAAATGGATCACCGCCCCGGCACC
>JBCCBY010000011.1:0-21678 GCA_039033795.1 Pseudomonadota bacterium
ATTTTGGGAAGAAAAGGGACTAATCCTGAACGTGAGAGGAGGCAGGGGGTATGGGCTAGATATGAACGCTTGCTTGCTTGCCGATAGGCGAATAGCTTCATTGGGTGCCAACAATGCCGCGTGGCCAGAAGTTCGAAGTCGCGCTGGGTGACGAAAATACGCAAGTATGCTGGGAGATAGCCTTGTTCATCGGCGAGCTTGGTGATGAATTGAAATGCAATCCGCCGGCGTACATGTTCGACAACCGCTGGTGATCCGCCCTCCATCGCGCTCGCCTCCGCCGTGGCTTCCAGAATGATCGGCAGCTGACGGATCGAAATGCGCTCGGCCAAAAGGTCACGCAAGACTTGCTGCAAAAGATCATGGCTCACCCGATCGGGCACCAATTCGTCGAGAAATTTGCGATTGGCCTTCGCTCTTTGGGGGTCTGTGGGCTCGGCAAAGGCGTCAAGAATGGCGCGCAAGGCGCGACGGGTCATCAAACGCGGGAAATGCGCTTGCACCGTTTCCATAAGATGCGTCGCCATCACTTCGGCGGGCTCCACCACCGTGTACCCACCGACAATCATTTGCTCTTTACCCGCAAAATCGACCCATCGGGCTTGAGCACCATAGACTGGCTCTTGCGTTGGCTCCCCTTGAACATCTGGCCGCTGATCATTTGATATGAGCGCCAGCCATTTGCCGGAGCGGAGCGTGCCCGTCGCGGCTTTCACGCCTTGCACTTTGATTTCATAACTCTCTGCACCGAGCGAGGTGCGATCAGTCACGCGGACGGGCGGCATGATAAACCCGAACTCTTGGATGACAAAGCGGCGGATTTTATCGACCCGCGCGTCAAACCCGCTTTCCTTTTTGATCACTGTGCCAATAAGATCTGGGCTGAGTTCCACATGAATCTCGTCGATATCGAGAAGGTCACCGAAGGTCGGCTCCGTCGGCCCTTCGGGCAAAGCGGGAGCTTCATCCTCAGACGTTGGCGGAGGCGATTGGCTGGCCCTGTAAGCAAGATAGCCCAAGAGCCCGGCTCCGGCCGCAAACGGAATAAGTGGCAGCCCTGGGAACAAGCCAAAAGCTGCAAGAACCACCGCAACGGTCGCCAGGGCCTCGGGGCGGCCGCCAAGCTCTCGGATCAATGCGAGGTCCACCGCCTCCTCGCCTCGTCCCTTGGACAGGAGCAGCGCCGCGGCGACGGAGATAATCACCGCAGGAATCTGACTGACAAGGCCGTCGCCAACGGTGAGCACCGAGTAATTGCTGATCGCATCGGCAAAGGAGATCTGATGGGCAATCATGCCCACCGCGATGCCCGCGACGAGGTTCAGCAGGGTAATGAGCAGTCCCGCGATCGCATCGCCTTTGACGAATTTCGACACACCATCAAGTGAACCGAGAAAAGCCGTCTCTTGTTGCTCGCGCGTCCGAAGAACCTTCGCCTCCTCATGGGTGATCGCGCCAGAGGCAACATCGGCGTCAATTGCCAGCTGCTTGCCCGGCATCGCATCAAGAGCAAAGCGTGCACCGACCTCCGCCATCCGGCCTGCGCCTTTGGTGATGACCAGAAAGTTCACGATGATCAGCACAGCGAAGATTATGAGGCCCAGACCGATGTTTCCGCCCATGATGAACATGGCAAAACCCTCAATCACGCCGCCCGCCGCTCCGGTACCGGTATGGCCCTGCCCAATAATCAACTTGGTCGATGAAATATTAAGCGCCAAACGCAAGAGAAGCGAAACGAGAAGAATGGCCGGGAAAGAGGAAAAGTCGAGCGGACGTTCGACAAAGAGCGTCACGGTAAAGATCAAAATGGCAAAGCCAAAAGAACAGGTCAGGCCCAGATCGAGAACGATCGGCGGGACAGGCAAGACCATCATCACCAGGATGGCCATCAACCCAATCGCCAACCCGACCGTCGGGCTGAGGTTGAACTTTCTCAGGAAATCAGCGTTCAAGGCGGCTCTCCCTCAGCCCCTCGCACAGGTGCCCGCTCTCTACATCATGAAAAGCGGCAACACCCTGCGATCAAAAAAACCCACCAAGCTGACCGCCATAAAACCAGCCGTCAGCCAAAAGACGATGACGATCACAAAAAGCTTCGGCACAAAGGTGAGCGTTAGCTCTTGGATCGATGTGAGCGCCTGAAGAAGGCCGATGGTCAGTCCCGCCGCAAGAGCCGAGAGAAGAATGGGCATCGCCATTCCCGTCCCGACCCGTAACGAGGCGCGCAAGAGACTAAGAACATCTGCCTCCGTCATATTGGCATCCGGAGCACTTCCTGGTAGGCGGCAACAACGCGGTCACGGATGGTCACTGCTGTCTGCAGCGCAAGCTCTGCCTGGCTTAAGGCCTCGACCACCGTTTGGGCATCAACGTTTTTGGTCGCAAAACCTTGTGCCGCGCTGTCGGCGCGCTCGAACACCGCCGCAAACCGTTCGGTCAGGCCAGCAAGCCCTCCAAGGCCTTGAGGCTTCAGCTGTCCCATGCCCGCGTAACCCGCTGCAGCCGCCACATCATTGATATTCATCACACTCTCCTTTAGCGATTGAGCAGATCCAGAAGACCTCGATAAAAATCCTGGGCCTGACGAAAAACCTGGACATTGGCATCGAAGCTGCGACGCGCTTCGCGCGCATCGGCCAGCTCAACCATCATGTCGACATTCGAACTCTCCACCATTCCGTTTCCATCTGCTAGCGGATGAAAGGGATCATAGATCTCGACCCCGGGCTTTTTGCTCAGGCGCAGGCGTTCGACTTCAACACCGCCTCCTCCGCGCAACTCAGACAAAAAGAGGAGTTTCCGCTGGTAACCGGGCGTATCGGCATTGGAGAGATTTTCAGATGTGAGACGCATACGGAAACTTTGGGTTTCCATACCAGACGATGCCGCAGTGAGGGCGCCAAAAATCGGATCAAGCATTATTGCGGTCCTGACACGGCGAGGCGAAGCATATTAAGCGTGCTCTTCCAGACAGCAGTGGCCGCGCCATGTCGACCAGATGCCTCTGCCATCGACAGCATTTCGCTCTCAAGACTGATTGGCTGTCCGGTATCCTCGACGTCTGGCTCGGACCCTTTTTGAAGGGCGCGTAGACTCTCACGGAAGCTCATGGCTTTGCTCACCGTCGCTTCTGGAACGTCTGCACGCGCAATATTGGAAGCGGTGGCGGCATGAGAATGACCGGCGTGGCGGGCCATGGCGCTCGCCAGTTTGAGAATGGAAAGTCCGTGGTCCAAGGCTCACTCCATCGGTGGGGCAAGCTCGGGGATACACAAAGTGTGGTTAACGAGAGTTAAACAAATCGTTGATTATTGCGACTTAGGGATGTGTTCTATCGCCTGCACATCCCTTGAGAGGAGCATGGCTTCGTCTGGCAAGAGAGGTTTTAAAAGCTTGAGAACCTTGTAATATTGCCCTTCACGCGCCAGCCCCCGCGCCTCGCGCAGCGCATCGCTTTGATCGCCGAAAGCAGCGGCGACTTCTTCAAGAAGTTTCAGAAGGAGTTCCATGTCATGCTGTTCTTGCGCTTGGCCTAAGACCAAAAGCTGCGCTGCGTAATAAGCGCGGGTCAGCGGCGTCTTGACACCATCTGGATGCAGAGCATCGGAAAGCCGCAAAACGCCTGCCTTCTCATCGCGGACGCGGATTTGTGCACGGCGGCCACCATTTTGAAGGACAATATCGCCAACCAAAAAGGTTTCCCACGGACGAAGATTGAGAATCAATCCAGCCATAGACTAGCCTCCCTCACTTGCCTTCTCAACACCGGTGAGGCCTTCGATAATGCTGGCGTTGATATTGATGAGCGTATCAAGGAGATCCCGATCGGTGGCAGCAGCGAGGGTGTTCCGTTCAACAAACCCTGCCAAGCTGATCATTGAAGCCTTCAATTCATCCGGATAAGCGTTTTTCGACGACGCAAGATCAACGGCCAATGTCAGCCAGATGTTGCGGTTAAGCCGCAAGGCATTACGCAGTTGATCGACGCCCTTTTCGTTCGACGTATCGATGATTTTCATCCGTGTGGTGACCCGTTCGAGAACTTCGCGTTCGAGGGCACGTCCAGATACCGTTCGGCGTTGCACCTCTTTATACGCATTGGGAACCATCACCACACCGACCAATCATACAAGGGAAGAAGAAGCGCTAGGCCCGAAGACCTAGCGCTGGGGTCAAGCCAGTAAAGCTTACTGGAACAGTGCCAAGAGCGCCTGCGGTGCGGCGTTGGCGATTGACAGAGCTTGGATGTTAAGCTGCTGCTGGACCTGAAGGGCCTGCAGTCGAGCAGACGCTTCTTCGAGGTTGGCATCGGTCAATCCCGACACACCAGCCTCAAGCGAGGCAACCAGGCGATCGATGAACGAGTTTTGGATGTCGATGCGGTTTTGCGCCGAACCAAAAGCAGATGCCGCGTCAATCGTCGACTCGATCATAATTTCGATATCGAGAAGAGCCGAGCTTGCAGCATCAGACGTCAGCACAGAGATGTTGCGAAGGTCCTCAAGCGAACCACCGCCTGTGCCGCTGTTCACCTGGGCTTCGACGTTGACGATGCTGCCAGTGCCGTTGGTGAACGTGATGATGTTGTCAACGACGCTCAGTTCAAAGTCCGTTGGTGCGATAGCTGTCGCACGGTCACGGAGTTTCTGGGCAACGCTGTTCGCGTCATCACCAGCGATGGTGCGATACTCGATCGTCGAGCCGTCAATCGACAGAAGGTAAAGGGTGCCTTCTGCGATCGTTCCGGTTTGCAGCGTCAGGGTCTGTGTCCCTGGCGTGCTCAGTGCTGGGACAGCAGCGCGAAGGTTTTCAACATCAGCGTCCGCCGTGCTGCCCAGGGCGCCAGTATCGGTGGTGGCAACGGCGATGTTACCAGCCGAACCGTTGGTGATGGCTGCAGTGGTCGATGCTGAATCGTCGGTAAACGTATCAGTAACGGTCACGGTCATTGGGGTTTGCGAGTTGTTGCTGACAGTCAGCACATCGCCACTCCGGGAAACCGTCACACCATCTGGCAGAACACCGTTCGCTGTGAGACCAGCCTGAAGAGCATCGGCAATTTCAGTTGTTGTCGCTGCGCCATCGACCGCAACTTCACCGTCTGTCGCCGTCAAGGAGATCGTCACGACAACGGGCGCTGCTGTGCCAATGTCGATGCTGTAGCTGAGCGAGTCACTCACTGCACCGCCGGTGAACGCTGCTGCTGTGAGCGTGACCGTACCAGGCGAAGGCGTGCCAGGTGTCGCCGCTGCGACGTCGCCGTCATCAATGCCGGAGAAGGAGCCAGCATCGATATCCACCGCACCCGCATCGCCGGAACCAAGCGCAGCGCCAGTCGTGCCAGCGGTGTCGCTGAGGTCTGCACGTGCAACCGTGATGTTACGTGGCGTGACAACACCGGCATCAGAACGGTCGAGCGATGAAAGAATCTCAACGTCTGCGCCACCTTTGAGGAGGTTCAGTCCATTGAATTGAGCAGCGTCAACGATCGAATCAATTTGATCACGGAGTGCATCAACGTCCCGCTGGATGCTCGTGCGATCAACGTTTGATTCTTGTGCGGCCACGATTTTCGCTTTGATTTCTTGAAGAAGAGAGGTGACTTCTTCGGTGGCTGCACGGGCCACTTCCACGGTTGAGTTGCCGAGGGTGAGGCTGTCGTTGATTTGTTTGAAGCCCATCACGTCGGACTCCATCACTGTGCTGATCGCCCAGACAGCGGCGTTGTCCTTGGCAGAACCGATTTTTTTACCGGTTGAGATTTGGTCCTGAACTTCGAAGAGATTTTTGTTGACCATGTTGAGGGTCATGAGAGCAACTTGCGCACTCTGGTTGAAATTGATCGATCCCATTGATCTGCATCCTGTTCAATTGGCCGGCGCGCAACCCCACTGTCCTCGGGACCACCAGCTTCCGCAACTTCCGATTGCACAACATGCTTTACGGTTGTAAGGCTTAATTCCGCGTGAAGTTCTCCCATGAGCTTTTCATCGCTTCTGATTGAACACGCCCGACTGTCGTTGGATTAGGTTGCCGGGTCCTTGTTTTGGTCTTGGAGCTGACGATAAAAATGCTCGGCCAGGGAACGGTCCTTCATTGCGATCTCGTGGGCGACGTTCTCTAGAACCATAGACGTGAATGAATCCAATGTGTTGGATCCTGTTTCGAAAGCCTCAGCAAACCCGCCATACATCAGCATGTCTTTGAAAAATGCCACTTGAAGCTGCTCCGCTGCTTGACGGCGGGGGTCAACTGTCGCGGCCGATTGGGGCTCGGTGGATGAAAACTCAGCGTGAGGAACGAGAGGATCAATGATCATAAGCAACACCTCCTTAGATTGTTATTATGGTTTCTCACCCGTAAAGGTTTAGGCAAGGTTTCTACGCTTAAGAGGAATGCATGCACGCCATGAACCTCTCCGCCTCTCTCCTGCCAAGCAGGCCCGATGGTCCGGCCCAAGCTGCGGTCACGGTCGCTGAAGACGCCAATCTGATGGCGTTGTTCGCCGACGCACTCGGCCCGTTGGTCCCTTATGATCAGCAGGCGTTGCAGCCTGTGCGCGTCCTGACAGTGGATACAGCGGCGCCCCTCGTTTCCGCCCTTCCGCCGGCCCAGTCCCCGCCAGCGCTGCCTCTTCTTTCCAATGTCGGGGATCAGCAAATCGGACTGAGCGTCGCCGCTTTACCGGCCGGCGATCCAGTGCGAACTGCCGTCTCGCCGTCGGCTCTCCCGCCTGTTGTGCCGCACACGGTCGAGCACAAGCCATTGACGGCAATGGCTCAGGCCGGACCCAAGGCCCAGCTAACACCTGTCGCCAGCGCCGATCCTCAGACGACGTCCGTCAGCACGCCCACGCTTTCGTTTTCCGCTGATGACGCTGCTTTGTCGGTCGAGTCCCGCAGCGGTGATGCTCCCAAGCAAAATTTCCAGGCTGTGCTGCTGCCTCAACATGAGCAGAATGCTTTCCCACTTGCCAAGTTTCCCGCCTCCAACACCGCACTTCCTGCACTGACGATAGGTCCTGAAGTCGCCAACACATCAACAGCACCAGTGGTGACGGATTTGCTTTCTGCACCGATCACAGTCAGCTCTGATGCTTCCTTACCGTCGAGCGGATCGGATGTGGTGAGAACACTCACCCCATCCCAAACTCCACTTGAGCCCCAAACAATGGCGCAAATTCGCGATACCATCCGTGCGGGGACACGAACGGGCACAATCGAGGTGCAACTTGATCCACCAGAGCTCGGCCGCGTGTTGATCGAATTAGAGGTCGGCCGCCAGGGTCAAGTCAAAGCGGTGATCAGCGCCTCAGAAAGCGATACACTGGACCTGATGCGGCGCAATGGTGATACGCTCGCTGGTGATCTAAAAGACAGCGGTTTTGATGATGTTGAACTCGATTGGCAGCAATCTGAGCAATCGAACAGCGATGACCCCGCAGCACGAACAATTTGGCAGGTCAACAAAGCACCATCGATAGCAGACATAGACGCCATAACACGCCGTCACGACGGCGCCCTCGACATCCAACTCTAGGAGTTCACATGGAGATTTCTGAAGTCGCGACGACGACCCCGACCACCGGCACGGGCGATGTTCTCGGTACACAGACTGAAGAGTCGGAGGAAATGAGCGAATTCCTCCTGCTCCTGACCGCGCAAATCGAGAATCAAGACCCGCTTGAGCCGCTCGATGCCAATCAATTCGTCGAGCAATTGGCCATGATCAATGCCCTTGAGCAACAGATCGAGACCAACAGCAAGCTTGACGACATCATTGGCTTAATACGGACAGAAGTTGATCCAGTGACCGAAGTTGAGAGCGCCTAGGTCACGCGTCGGCTGACCAAGTCCTGGATCAAGATCTGCTCCACCGAATGGGGATAGAGCTCTTCTAGGACGGCCAGAACTTTTTCTTTGATCATGCTGGCGATGGCGGGATCAGCAATCCCTGCATCAAAATTGCCGTCATGCGACATATGCATCAGAGCGATTAAGATCCGATCTCTGATGATCTCTTCACGCTCCATCGCGTCTTCGACCACATCGCTATCAAACTCGATATTGAACGATACGACGACCATACCTTGTGTACGGAGATTATCGCCCACCGGTACAACGAAAGGACGCTTAAACTTTAGGACTTTTGTGTTGGTCTCTTGCTTGTTCGATTTGCCGCCGGCAAGCGCATGCGCTGGCGTTAGAGCCATGCCAAGGCAAAGGGCGCCAAGCGCACCCTTCCAAAGTCGATTTTTCACCACCCATACCTCCAGTTAAGTCCATTCCCTCCTAGAACGGAACGATTACATCCAGGACTCTGTTCCCAAGTCCCTTCCGTCCAGTCGACGTGATCGGCCCACCGCCGATATATCGAATGTCTGCTTCGGCGATGCGGTCGTGCATCACCATGTTCTGTCGTGAAATATCTTCGGGACGGACGATTCCCGAAACGTGCAACTGACGCCGGTCTGCACCCACTTGCACGGACTGATTGCCCTCGATCACGAGATCGCCAGAGGGCAGTTCGTCAATGATCCTTGCAGCGAGGCGCAGCGTTACTTCATCAGCACGGGTTAGATTTCCCTGTCCCCTGATCCGCTCTTCGCTGGTCACATCGAGGCCTGGATTGAGGGTCGCGTCGAACGGCAAGGCGTTGGATGCCCATTGCGGCAGACCAAACCCGGCGGGCATTTCAAAGGTCCGCTCCGATGTGCGGTTGAGCTGGCTGTCATTTTGAATATCAGCGCTGTCATCTATCTGCACAACGACGGTCAAGAGATCGCCAACCTCGCGCGCGCGGCGGTTTCCAAACAGCGATTGGGGATCGCGGTTCCACAGCGATGCGGATGCCGACACCGGCCGGTGTTCCTCGGGTTCTGCGTGCGCCATTTGGAAAAACTCTTCGTCCTCCGGGCTCGACGCGCAGGACGCAATCACACCGCACAAGACGATCGGCACCACACGGTTCATCACGCACCCACCTCCACCGATCCTGGCGCGGTGATCACCGCACTTGTTGGTTGTCGTCGACCTGGAAGCGAAACATCGATCCGATCACCGACGGACCCCTCGCCCAGCGCGCGACCCTGCATCTCTAAGGTCAGCGGGCCACGGCGAAAGTGAACGGCGACTGTGTCTTGCCGGCTGACGACGGTCGGTGCGGTCACATCAAATGGGCGCAGCACGCGGCCCTCAAAGATCGGCCGCCGCACGGCCATGCCGACATAGACGGTCAATTCTTCTGTTGACGTTGCATTGAGATCTGCCGCGGTCAAAACATCGCCGCGGGCGAGCGGCCTGGCGGCCAAGACTTCGGCCGATGAAATGCTGGGCAAAGCGATAAGGAGGATCGCCAGAACACACCGCATTAACGGATCCTCGTCGTGGCTGAGAGCATTTCATCTGCTGCCGTCATCACGCGAGAGTTGAGCTCGTAACCCCGTTGAGCCTCGATCAAATCGGCAATCTCAGCCACAACGTCCACGGTGGATTCTTCTAAATAGCCTTGTCGGAGAAAGCCCGCCCCGTCGATCCCGGCAAAACCACCAAGCGGGGTGCCCGAAGCCTCCGTTTCGCGGAACAAATTGCCGCCAAGGGCCTCAAGCCCCTGTTCATTGGTGAACGTGGTCACCTGGAAAATGCCAATTTGTTGCGGCGGCGTGCCGTCGTCAAAGACCGCGAAGGCTTGTCCATCACTGGAGATCCGTACCGAACGCGCGACCTCTGGTACCGCGATGCCGCCCGAGACTTGAAACCCCTCGGCCGTCACGATGATGCCATTGGGGTCGAGAGAGAAGCGTCCATCGCGGGTGTAGGCGACTTCCCCCGATGGCAGCTCCACGTCGAAATAGCCGCGTCCTTCGATGGCGATGTCGAGGTCGCCTTGCGTGTTGGTGAGTGCACCTTGCGCCTGATTGGCCGTGACGGCCGCTGTGCGCACACCAATCCCGATTTGCACCCCTCCGGGTACGATCGTTCCTGTTCGCGACGAGAGAACACCGGGTGTGACCTCTTGCCGATACATAAGATCGGCGAAAGATGCTCGCCGTGCAGAATAGGCCGTGGTCGACATATTAGCGATATTGTTGGCAATGGTCGCAACCCGTGTTTGCTGCGCTTCCATCCCAGTCGCGGCAATTCTCAAAGCTGTCATAGGGCTCTCTCCATTATCTCCGTGTGCCTAGCGCTTCGATGAGCGATAGGATTCGATCGTGTTCGGTTTCTCCGAGGTTGGCTCCAGCTTCATACATGCGCTGAACTTCGATCAGCCTCGCCATTTCTTCGACCGGGCTCACATTCGAACCCTCCAAAAAGCCCTGCCGGATACGCGCGTCTTCAGCAAAGCGGGTTGGACCATCGTTACGCCAAAGATTATCGCTCACGCGCGACAAACCTTCCGGATCGGCAAGCAGAACACCAACCTGCGCAACCGCAAGCCCGTCCGCCGTGATGGTCCCATCCGATCCAACCGCCATATCCACCGCATTCGGAGGTATTTGGATGGCGCCGCCGACTTCGTCCAAGACAGGATCCCCATCTGGCGTGATGAGCTGACCTTCGGCATCGGTCTGAAAACGGCCCGCGCGGGTCAGGAGAACCTCGCCGCCGCGACTGACTGCGAACCAGCCTTCCCCGTCAATGGCGAGATCAAAGGCCGCGCCTGTCTCTATCAAAGCGCCTTGATCAAGCACCGGGAAGTGGGCGCGCAGCGCACCCATGGAGACAGAGGGCTGGTCAGCACGTGTGCTGACGAACTCTGAGAAAAGCGCAGCCTCTGCCCGATAGCCTTCGGTGTTGGCATTCGCCATGTTGTTGGCAATGACGGAGAGCTCGTTGAGCAGCCCAGATTGCCGACTAAGGCTGACGGTGATTGCGTCGCTCATGGATTAAGCTGCTTTCTTCATGCTGCGGATGGCTTCGTCCATCTCAATGAAGCTTGGGCGCATTTTACCAGGCGCGTTGCGGCGCCCAACCTCGATGCACATAACGGCAGGGTGCGCATGAAGCCAATGCACGAGGACTTCGCGGATAAGACCGTAAAACGCCTGCTCTTCTTCACGCACCTGACGCACGCGTTCCGCGAACGGGCCCACAATGCCGTAGGCCAAAAAGACCCCCAAAAAGGTTCCAACCAGAGCAGAACCAATCATCTGTCCAAGGATTTCTGGGGGCTTGTCGATCGATGCCATTGTTTTAATCACACCGAGCACAGCCGCGACAATTCCAAGAGCGGGTAGCGCATCGGCGACCTTCCCCAAGGCATGGGCACCGTGAAGGCTATCCTCTTTCATCTGTATAAGCTGTTTTTCGAGCATCTCTTCGACCTGAAACGCATTGTCGAAGTTCATGATCATCGAACGCAGTGTGTCGCATATAATTTCTACCGTGTACTTATCGCCGAGAAGCTTGGGATAAGCCTGGAAAATCTGCGACTCCTGCGGCGCCTCAATGGAGCGTTCAAGCTCCGTTGGATCCTTCGCGCCCAAATCAAGCAGGGTATGAAGGAGGCAAAGAAGATCCTGGTAATCGGTCTTGCTGAACTTGGGCCCTTTGATCATCGCCCCAAGGTCGGCGCCTGTGTGCTTGATCACAGCGCCATCATTGCCGGAGATAAAAGCGCCAGCCGCCGCACCACCGATCATCATCATTTCGAACGGCAAGGCATGGAGAATGATCTCGATCTTGCCGCCGGCCAGCGTGTAGCCGCCGAAAACCATGACCATCGTCACCAGAACACCAAGAAGCGCAACCATACGCTCTCCTATGCTCGCATAGGTTGCCGAACCGTAAAGAATTGCCTGCCGATTACACGCGAAGCGCGAGATTAAGGTGCGCTGCAACAACTCTTCGCCGATCACTCCAAGTTACGGATCGACCGCCGCATTTCTCAATTTTCCGAAAATCGATGATCTGGCGCCGCGATGGACAATTCATTCCAAAGGCCCATCGCTGCCAGCAACAGCGATTGGCACAGACCGTGCAAATTTAGATCGTGTGCGCCGCAGCATAGATATTGCGCCGCACAATGATGATGTTGCTTTGGCGACACATGGATCAGAGAAATGTCGTTGGACAACGATATCGATCAACTAAGCCCTAGGCATAGGCGTCAAGGTGGAGGAGGACCCGCGGCATAAAGAAACAAGACCTTCGGAGGAAATTCTTGATGCCGACCAAGCGTATCGCGACTCTTCTTATCGGTGCTTCACTGCCCGCTCTTGCAGCCATGACGTCTGCATCCGCGCAGGATGAACAACGCCGAGGATCGATCGACGCCCTGACTGACGTGATCACGGTCACCGCCACGAAAAGCCAAGATCCCGAAGACGTGCAGGATGTGCCGCTGTCCATTTCAGCCTATAACGACGCATCCTTGGACGCCCTGAATGTTCGCACGCTCGAAGACTTAAGCTTTTCAGCACCGAACGTCTCGCTTGACGATATTGGCACGGCGCGGGGCCAAGCGAACTTCTCGATCCGTGGTCTGGGCGTGAACTCGTCGATCGGCTCGATTGACCCAGCCGTCGGTGTTTTTGTTGACGGCGTCTATCTCGGCATCAACTCTGGCGTTGTTTTCGATACCTTCGACCTCGACAGCATTGAGCTCTTGCGTGGTCCGCAAGGCATTCTGTTCGGCCGGAACACCACGGGTGGTGCGGTGCTGGTGAACACCGGCAATCCGACCGACGAGTTCGAAGCAAAGGTCCGTGTAGCCACAGAGACTCCGGTTGATAAGGATCGCGGCGGCGCCAACACCTTCTTGATGGGCACCGTTTCCGGCCCGCTCGTTGAGGGCAAACTGAACGGTAAGTTCGGCGCCTACCTCAACCGTGACGACGGCTATTTCAAAAACCTCTTTGACGACTCCAACCATGGCGAAGCGACGACTTATATCCTGCGCGGTGCACTGGAGTATTTTGCCAACGATAACCTCACCTTCTTGCTGAAGAGCGAGTATTTCGACAGCAGCGGTGATGGCCCCTCCTCACAGAACCGTGGCCTTTTCGAACGGGACACCTTTGATTTCTCGATTGATGAGCCCGGCGACTTGCAGGTTGAATCCTACAACGTCACGCTTCGCACCGACTGGGAGCTGAATTTTGGTACGCTGACCAATATCTTTGGCTACCGGAACTTTGAGCAAGAAACGCTCGGCGATATCGACGCGTTGCCTTCGTTCATCTTCCATTCGGACTCGCAAAGCGAACAAGAGCAGATCTCCAATGAGATCCGTTATGCGGGCACCTTTGGACGGGCGGATGTCAAGGCTGGTTTCTTCTACTTCGATTCAGAATTGTCGGTGAACGAGAACCGCAACCTTCCGACGGTCACGTCTCTCACGCTCACGGGTGGCGGCATTCAAGATCAAACTGTCTACGGATTGTTCGGCCAGGTTGATTATTCGTTGACGGACACGCTGATCGCAACAGCTGGTCTTCGCTGGGGCAGAGAAGAAAAAGAAGCGTCCGTTGCCTATGTCGAAGTCCGCCCCGAGTGCAATGTGGTCGAAGGCACCTGTGATTTCACCGGCACGAACCCCTTCACCATGAACGACAACGGCTTCGTTGATGACGATGACTGGGAAAACATCAGCCCGAAACTGGGCCTTCAGTGGGTGCCAAATGGACAGCGTACTTACTACGCGAGCTGGACACGCGGTTACCGGTCGGGTGGTTACAACTTCCGGATCACTGATGTGGCAGCATTTGAGAACCAGATTGCCAATCAAGGCGGCGACATCGCAACGGATGAAGAACAAGTCGACTCCTATGAAATTGGGACGAAACTTCAGAGCAATGACGGTCGCGCGCAGCTCAATGCAGCTGTGTTCTACACCGATATTGGCGACATGCAGCGCGAGGTGAACCTCTCGGACCCAGGTGCAGGTGTCTCTCAGCTCATCACCAACACAGCGGATGCGAGCATCTTTGGTCTTGAACTGGAAGCGCGCTACCGGCTCACCGACACCACCCTGATCATGGCCAATTATGGCTATATCGACGCTCAGTATGATGACGTACGCTTCGATATTTCAGGCGACGGGTTGGTCAATGGCGCCGACGAAGATCTCGCCATTCCTCGGGTGCCTGAAAACACCTTCGGTGTGACCCTGATCCAAGAAGCCGATTTTGGTAACGCTGGCTTCGTGACGGGCCGCGTGTCGTTCCAACACCGGGATGAAATTGCCTACACAGACAATAACTTTGGCTTCATCCAAAGCGCCCAGATGCTGGATTTCGACATCAGCTGGGATACCCCAGTCGAGGGGCTGACGTTGTCGATGTATGGCGAAAACATGTTGGATGAAGTGCAAGCCGGCGGCGACACCCAGTTGCCGTTTGGTGGGCCGCTGGGGAATGGCGTCAACGCGCCGTTCGACTTCTTCCCAGCTGCCGGCACGTTCTCGCCGCTCAAACGCGGTCGTCGCCTCGGCTTTGAAGCAACGATGCGTTTCTAAGAAGCCACCAAGAAGCTTCTAGGGAGGAAATGGGTCAACCAATAAGACCCGGGAAAAGGCGGCTTCGGCCGCCTTTTTTACGGCCGGATCGTCGCTTGAACTTTGCGCTATGCTTGTTTAAGCGGCGCCCTCGCTGGACGGCGCCCCGGCATGCATTTCCTTTTCACGGCGCACGGAGAATTTGATGTCAATTAGCCAAGAGCGCAAAGCTGCGCTGATGACCGAGTATGCCACCAAAGACGGCGACACCGGTAGCCCAGAGGTACAAGTTGCGATCCTGACTGAACGGATCAACAACCTCACCGACCACTTCAAAGAACACAAAAAAGACAACCACTCGCGCCGCGGGCTTCTGAAAATGGTGTCCCAGCGCCGGAACCTGCTCGACTACGTCAAAGGCAAAAATGAGGACCGTTACCAGAGCCTCATCAGCCGCTTAGGGCTGCGCCGCTAAAACCTGCTTTGATCGACGGATGGCCCGCGCCAACACCCTGTTGGCTCGGGCTTTTTTGATCGCACGACAGCCGACTGTTGCGCGGGACGAACAAGCCCTCCAAGAGCGGCTTTATCGCGAGATAGAGCGAAACAAGAAAGACGCCCCAATGGCAATCCGGCCCGGGGCATTGAGAAACTGAAAACTCCTTATGTTCACCATCACCAAGAAAACGATGAATTGGGCGGGCCGTGAGCTCACCCTCGAAAGCGGCCGTATCGCCCGTCAAGCGGACGGCGCTGTCCTTGCCACCTATGGAGAAACCACTGTCCTTGCGACCGTTGTCGGTCAGCGTGAAGCCAAGCCTGGACAGGACTTCTTCCCGCTCACCGTCAACTACCAAGAGAAAACATACGCCGCCGGTCGCATTCCCGGCGGCTTTTTCAAACGTGAAGGCCGGCCCTCAGAGAAAGAGACGCTGACAAGCCGTCTCATCGATCGGCCCATCCGCCCCCTCTTCGCTCCCGGTTTTAAAAACGAAGTCCAGGTCGTCATCACCGTGATGAGCCACGATCTTGAAAATGATCCTGATGTTGTGGGGATGGTCGCAGCCTCCGCTGCGCTCACGATTTCGGGCATCCCCTTCATGGGGCCCATTGGGGCGGCGCGCGTGGCGTATAAAGATGGCGCCTACGTCATCAACCCCACCGTGCCCGATATGGAGGGTACCCAGCTGGATCTCGTCATGGCAGGCACCCAGAATGCCGTGATGATGGTGGAGTCCGAAGCCGATGAGCTGTCCGAAGACATCATGCTCGGCGCTGTCATGGCAGGCCACAAAGCCAGCCAAGAGGCGATCGACCTGATCATCAGCTTCGCCGAGGAATGCGCAAAAGAGCCGTGGGACTATACGCCTCCGGATCATTCAGACGTCATGCCAAGGGTTCGCGAACTGGCCGAAGCAGGGCTGCGCGATGCCTATCAACTGACGGATAAACAAGAACGCTACGGCAAAGTCGGGGAGGTGAAGTCAGCGACGAAAGAAGCGCTTACGGGCGAGGATGTTGCTGATCCCGTTGACGGTGTGATCCTTGGCGGCCTTTTGAAAGACCTCGAATCCGAGATCGTGCGGGGACAGATTATTGAGACCGGCGGCCGGATCGATGGCCGGACGACCACGGATATTCGTCCGATCCTTTCCGAGGTCGGCGTCCTTCCTCGCACCCATGGTTCGGCTCTTTTCACCCGCGGCGAAACTCAATCAATCGTTGTGGCGACCCTTGGGACATCCGATGACGAGCAGTTCATCGATGCCCTAGAAGGAACGTATAAAGAGAATTTTCTGCTGCATTATAACTTCCCGCCCTATTCGGTGGGAGAAACAGGTCGCATGGGATCTCCGGGTCGCCGTGAGATCGGCCATGGTAAGCTCGCCTGGCGCGCTGACCGTGCGGTTCTTCCGAAAGAAGACGAGTTCCCTTACGTCATCCGTCTGGTTTCCGAGATCACCGAATCCAACGGCTCGTCATCAATGGCCACCGTGTGCGGATCATCACTTGCCATGATGGATGCCGGTGTGCCGATTAAACGCGCCGTCGCTGGTATCGCCATGGGCTTGATCCTGGAAGGTGACAAGCACGCGGTTCTCTCCGATATCTTGGGTGACGAGGACCATCTGGGGGACATGGACTTTAAGGTGGCCGGTACCACCGAGGGCGTCACCAGCCTTCAAATGGACATCAAAGTCGCCGGGATCACCGAGGACATCATGCAGACGGCCCTCGCCCAAGCCAAAGACGGTCGCCTGCATATCCTCGGCGAAATGGGCAAGGCGCTCGGTGAAAGCCGCGATGATCTTGGCGAGTTCGCACCGCGCATCGAAACCATGACCATTCCTAAGGAGAAGATCCGTGAGGTGATCGGTTCGGGCGGCAAAGTGATCCGCGAGATCGTTGAAACCACGGGTGCGAAGGTGAACATCGACGACGAGGGCGTGATCAAAATCGCCTCGTCGCAAAAGTCGGAGATCGAAGCCGCCGTTAAGTGGATCAAGTCGATCACGGACGAACCAGAAGTTGGCGAGATCTATCGCGGCAAAGTGGTGAAAACCATGGACTTTGGCGCCTTCGTGAACTTTTTCGGCGCGCGCGATGGACTGGTGCATATCAGCCAGCTCGCCCCGGGCCGTGCAGAGAAAACCACCGATATCGTCAAAGAGGGCGATGAGGTTTGGGTCAAACTCCTTGGCTTCGATGATCGCGGCAAGGTCAAGCTATCGATGAAAGTCGTCGATCAAGAGACCGGCAAGGAGCTCGAAAAAACTGACGGGTAAGTCTTCTCATCAGGAAACTGATCAACCCGGGAAGATCGCTTCCCGGGTTTTTTATTGATCACCCCGGTGCGCTTTCAGCTGGTTGAGGTTGACAACCTCCAGCGCCCGTTCGTGGCATGCTGAAAGAACGACAGGCGGCGCTTTTCCAACCTCCCTCGCCTCCTCCCAACGGGATGCACACAGACACCAGTGGTCCCCGGGTTTGAGCCCGGGAAACCGAAACTCCGGCCGCGGTGTGGAGAGATCGTTGCCCCTTTCTTGGGTGAACGTCAGAAACTCTTCGGTCATCACGGCACAGATCGTGTGACTGCCATGATCTTGGGAGCCTGTTTCGCAGCGGCCGTTGCGGGTCCACCCTGTCATCGGCTCACAGCCGCAGATCGAAAGCTCTTCACCCAACACGTTTTTTGCCATCATGCCTCCAATTGCGCGAAAAACCGCTGGGCTGACTTGAGAAGAGCAGCTTTCTCATCCTCAGTCTTTTTGTCGAGGTTTTTAAACACAAGCCCCATACGCGGGTTGCCGCGCAGCGTGCTTTCGTTGCGTATCAAAAAATCCCAGTAAAGATAATTGAAGGGACATGCGTCGGGGCCCGTCTTAAGTGACACCTTATAGCGACATGATCGGCAATAGTCCGACATTCGATTGATATAGGCGCCAGAGGCTGCATAAGGCTTGGAGCCTAAGACCCCCCCATCAGCCCAAATGGCCATGCCATGAACGTTCGGCAGCTCCACCCACTCATAGGCGTCTGCGTAAACGGCTAAATACCAGTCCTCTATCTCTTTAGGGCGTACACCAAGCAACAAAGCAAGGTTGCCTGTGACCATCAGCCGTTGGATATGATGGGCGTAAGCGTGTTCCTGGGTGTTGCGCACCGCCTCTGCCACGCAATGCATGTCTGTTTCAGCCGTCCAATAAAAACCAGGAAGTGGTAGGTCTGCACCCAGAGCATTGGTTTCTTTATAAGCTGGCATCAAGTGCCAATAAATACCGCGCACAAACTCTCGCCAGCCAATGACTTGGCGAATGAACCCTTCAACGGCATTAAGCGGTGCATGGCCTTCCTTATACGCCTCTTCCGCCGCTTCACAGACTTCAAGCGGCCCTAATAAGCCAGCGTTGAGATAGGCTGATAGGAGGCCGTGGTTGAGAAAATCCTCTCCTGTTGCCATGGCATCCTGGAAATCGCCAAACTGCGGCAAGCTATAGTCAATGAACTGATCAAGCCGCGCGAGCGCATCGTCCCGTGTCACCGCGTAACGAAAGTCGTTGACTGTTCCAAAGTGATCGGAAAACCTCTCCTCAACCAAGTGTTGAACCGTGCTGACGATGGGATGATCAACAGTGTCGGGAATGGGGGGTGGTTCATACCCCTTGGGCAGTTTCTTGCGATTGTCTTGATCGAAATTCCATTGCCCACCCTCTGGTTGATCACCATTCATCAGGAGACCTGTTTTCTTCCGCATCTCCCGATAGAAAAACTCCATACGGAGCGTTTTTCGCCCCTCCGCCCAAGCTGAAAATTCCTCGATCGTGCAGAGAAAACGATCATCATCGAGAATATCCACGGAGGTGTTGAGACGCCGCGCCCACGTCTTCATTTCTTCAGCCAGACGGTGCTCACCACACGCCGTGGTGACCACGCCGTCGGCGTCTTCCTCACGCAACGCCCGGCGGACCTCTCCCAAGAGCGAGCCTGAATTCCTTGCATCGTCAAGATGGACATAGCGAACGGTGAAGCCCTCGACCCGCAACTCCTCAGCGAAGGCACGCATGGCAGAGAACAGAAACACAAGCTTTTGCTTGTGATGGGGGACATACGTGGCTTCTTCGCGCACTTCAGCCATCAGGATGACGTCCTCACCGGGCGCGGCATCGCGAAGCGCAGCTATCGTGCGGGTCAGCTGATCACCCAGCACCAAACGCAACCGACCCATAGGCTCCTCTCCATTCCACGTTGGTGACCTTGCGTGAAAATCGCACCCGTCGAAGCGACAAAGCCGCGCGGCAGTGGTAGAGCAGCATTGTAAGGGTGTGGGAGGCACTTCCATGAGCAATGAGCTAATCACCATCCTCATCGCCGCGGGCGCGGTGATGCTGGGGACATTTTTCCTACGGTCCGTCTTTGGGATCATCTTCCGGCTTGGAGGGCTTGCCGCGATTGCGTACTTTGCGCGCCGCCCCGACGGCGAGGACAGCATGTTCGCTTGGCTGACCGCAGATGATGCCGCAATCATCGCGGCGAGTGCGGCATTCGGCTTCATCGTCGCCATGATTTTGAATGGTTTCGTATGGCGCGCGAGCAAGTTGGGGCGCCACGTCTTCACGCCATTCATCGCCATCGCCCTTTGCTATGGGGCGGCTTACACGATCAACCTCAGTTAACGGTCAATCTCGCCAAAGACGATATCCAAGGTCCCTATGATGGCCGACACATCGGCCAACATATGGCCGCGGCACATCCAATCCATCGCTTGGATATGCGCGTAACCTGGCGCCCGGATCTTACAGCGATAAGGTCGGTTGGATCCGTCCGATACGAGGTACACACCAAACTCACCCTTCGGGGCCTCAACCGCGGCGTAAACCTCGCCAGCAGGAACTTTTGCCCCTTCAGTGTACAGCTTAAAGTGATGGATCAGCGCTTCCATCGATGACTTCATATCGGCGCGACGTGGAGGGCCAACTTTGCCATCCGTGGTCATCACCGGGCCTGGCTCGAGCATCTCGATACACTGACGCATGATGTTGATCGACTGGAACATCTCCTCAATGCGAACGACATAGCGATCGTAGCAATCGCCATTTTTGCCGATAACGACATCGAAATCGAGCTCATCATAAATTTCGTAAGGTTGCGCTTTGCGCAAATCCCACGGGACACCGGAACCACGCAGCATCACACCGGTGAAGCCCCATTCCAACGCTTGCTCCTTCGACACCACGCCAATATCGACATTGCGTTGCTTGAAGATCCGATTATCCGTGATCAAACCTTCGATTTCATCGGAGACCCGCTGCCAACCCTCAGTCCAGGCATAGATGTCATCAATCAGCTGTTGCGGTAAGTCTTTGTGAACGCCGCCAACGCGAAAATAGTTGGCATGGAGACGAGCCCCGCATGCCCGCTCATAGAATGTCATGAGCTTTTCGCGCTCTTCAAAACCCCAAAGCGGCGGTGTGAGGGCACCCACGTCCATCGCCTGTGTCGTCACATTGAGAATATGCGACAGCATTCGCCCCATTTCTGAGAACAAAACACGGATAATCTTTCCACGTCGTGGAACGTCAACACCCAACAGTTTCTCTGCCGCCAAAACGAAGGCGTGCTCCTGGTTCATCGGAGCAACATAATCGAGGCGGTCGAAATAGGGGATCGCCTGGAGATAGGTCTTATGCTCAATGAGCTTTTCCGTGCCGCGATGAAGAAGACCAATATGCGGGTCCACACGGTCCACAACCTCGCCGTCAAGCTCGAGTATGAGGCGGAGAACGCCGTGCGCCGCTGGGTGTTGGGGGCCAAAGTTGATCGTGAACGGACGATCGTCTTCCGCGCTTGGTGCTCCGTCGATCGTGATGGTCCGGGTGCTGCCGTCAGCCATCTTCAACTCGCCTTTTCTTCCGCCTTCTCATCACCGGGCAGGATGTAATCTGACCCTTCCCAGGGTGAGAGATAGTCAAAATCGCGGTATTCTTGGGTCAGCTTGACGGGTTCATGCACGACCCGTTGTTGCTCATCATCCCAACGCACCTCGGTGTAGCCAGTCAGCGGGAAGTCCTTACGAAGAGGATGCCCCTCAAACCCATAATCAGTCAGCAGGCGTCGCATATCAGGATGGCCCTCGAACACGATCCCGTACATATCAAACGCTTCGCGTTCATACCAATCTGCATTGGGGTATACGCTCGTCACAGATGGTACAGCATCAGTCTCATTGGCCTGTATTTTGATCCGAATGCGTGCATTATTGGTGATGCTAAGAAGATGATAAGCAATATCAAAGCGCTTGCGCCGCTCAGGATAGTCAACCCCCGCGAGTTCAATCAGCTGCGAAAACCGGCACATGCTGTCATCGCGCAAGAAGATCAGCACCTCGATGATCCGACTGCACGGTACTGTAACAGTCAGCTCTTGATAGGCCACCTGGCTTGAGACAATGTCGTCACCAAACCGAGCCGCCACATGCTCCTCAAGCTCAGCGAGGTCGTCAAGGTAGGACGCAACAGCATCATTCATCGCTGGATTGTCCCTTCACGGCGTATTTTTTTCTGGAGCTGAAGAAGGCCATAAACAAGCGCCTCAGCGCAAGGTGGGCAGCCAGGTACATAAACATCCACCGGAACAATACGGTCGCACCCTCTGACCACAGAATAGCTATAGTGGTAGTAACCGCCGCCATTGGCGCAACTGCCCATCGACCTTGATCGTCTCGTTGCCGGCGGCTGC